>NZ_CP017326.1:1500000-1683184 GCF_001761545.1 Weissella soli
GATCTTGCTCACCAACCTGAGTCCCCTGATTGAGAATACTTCGCTGTCTGGTGATGACTTAAAATTGATTGTGACTACCGGCGTCGCACAAGCCACAGCTAACCAAACTGTCGCAGGTGTCTACAGTAATAGTGCCCGACCATTTGCGACTGGACCGGTTGATCAAGCGATTACAAACCACCTCACCAACCAAGGGACTAGTGCGGATGATGCGGCCACAGCCGTGACGGTCATCAATAACAATATCGACCGCCGGGTGCAATCGTACGCAAGATACGGCGCTAAGCAACTGGCCAATGATCGGACCAAATTAGCGTGGAGCGCACTAGGATTATTGATCGCAACGATTTTATTACTAATAATCCATCTTTGGTCAATGCGCGGTGATATTTTGGCGACCCTTTGGAGCTTTAGTCTGGTAAACATGCTCGGATCAGGCGCTGCCTATTTAGTAACCGTGTTTGGTGCTAAAGAAATTCCTGATATGATGCCCATTAGCCTCGGGGTTGCTGGCCAAAAACTACTCATCGTTTATGCTCAGCATGTGGTCGCATCAGCCCGTATGATCTACGGTTATGTGGCCGGTGCTGCGCTTATCATTCTATTGGTACTACTAGCACTGAAAATCACCGCTGCACCCAAACGTGTGTAATACAAAATAGCGAATCGTTAAGCCAACGATTCGCTATTTCTATATTTTATAGCAGGTATGATTTTTCGTGAAAATCTTCCAAAGACTCTAAATGGAAGCCCTTGCGACCAAGTACGCGGATAATCTTAGATAGTGTATCTTCACTAACCGTATCAGGTAGCGTAAATACCAAGCGTGTCGTCCGGTTGTTATTATCCGGGTCCAGTGACAAGACCGATGAAACACTCGTGTAACGTGAAATATACTTCGATGCGCGTTCAATACTACCACGACTACCATCGGTCAAAACAGTTAAGGCATATCGACCGCTCTTCGTCTGCCATGACTCAGCCATTAGTGACATCATCCGGCTGTGCGTCAAAATCCCCATGAAATGATTCTCTTTGTCCAATACTGAAATAAACGGCAAATCTCGTAATGTGAACAACGTTTCAAAGAAGGTTGCTTCCACACTCAAAAACTTGGTCATGTTACGCATCAACGTTGTCACCGGCAAACTCATGTCGCCTTGATTGGCTTGATGGCGGTAGATATGCATCTTATAAATGACCCCACGAAATAGATTACCCGTTTGATCGAGAATCGGAATCGCACGAAAACTCGAGTCATTGAAGATGTCCAAAGCATCTTGAATTGTTGAATTTTCGGTCACCGTGGTAAGCTCTTCCCGCGGCTTAATTAAGGTGGCAAACATGCAAATCTCCCTCTCTATTTTCTCTAATAATAATCTAATCATTATACCATACCATGCTTATTATTAATAGTATTCGCCATCAATATTCGTATTTTCTTGCCAAAAAATTTAAATTTACGAACGACCACGTCAACAATTCTGACATCCGATTAGAAACGAACAGAGGCCTCACGTCATTGCCAAAGGGATAACCAGCTGATCCTAGCCCCCCGCTTCGGACATAGCAAAAAGGCCCACCGCAAAGCTGGGCCGTCTGCCTATCTTTAATTATCATTCACCCGTCGATAATCCATCAAAGCGTGTGACACTTCAGCAGTAGCTGGATATACCTTTCGGTAGATTGCATATATTTGCTGATACTTGGCGACATTTTCTGGCACTGGTTCATAGGTTTCACCAAATGAGGCGAACCTTTCAGCGGCTGCTGCTACTGAATCAAACCAGCCCAAACCAACAGCTGCCAAGATCGCAGCGCCCATGCCTGGTCCTTGTTCATTCTCTAATACAACGACCTTCTTATCGAAGATGTCCGCTTGTATTTGCAACCATAATGGTGATTTAGCACCACCACCTGAAGCAATGACAGTATCAAAATTCGCGCCAGCACGCTGGTAGATCTCAAAGATATCCTTGAATGAGAAGACAATACCTTCCACAACTGAACGGACAAAATCATGGCGCTTGTGCATGGAATCAATCCCAATCCACGACCCGCGGATAGCACTGTCAGCATACGGTGTGCGTTCACCAACAATGTATGGTGTAAATAATAAACCATTCGCACCGATCGTTGATTTCCCAGCCGATGCAACCAATGACGTGAAGTCCTCTTCAGCCGCAAAGGTTGACTTGAACCAGTTCAACGAGTGACCCGCTGCCAAAGTCACACCCATCGAGTAAAACTTACCTGGAATGGCATGATTGAAAAAATGAATCTGTCCCTTGTAATCAACTGAAGCACTATCTTCATATTTTAAGACAACTCCGGAAGTTCCAATCGATGACCAAACCATATTCGGCTTTAAAATTGCTGAACCGATGGCACCTGCGGCATTATCGGCAGCACCACCAAAGACTTGCGTATCAATTTCCAAACCTGAGAACAAGGCATACGACTGTGAAATATGCCCGGCAAATTCTGCGCCACCAATAATCTCTGGGAAGAAGCTCGCCGGTAAATCGAAGGCCGTTTGTATTTCCTTTGACCAGGTGCCGGCAGCAACGTCCATGGCCACAGTACCAGAAGCATCTGATATTTCCATGGCCAACTTGCCGGTCATCCGGTAACGTACATAATCCTTTGGTGTGACAAACGTCGTTGCTTGCTCAAAAATAGTTGGTTCATTTTCTTTGACCCATAAAATTTTAGGCAACGTAAATCCTTCCAAAGCCCGATTGCGAGTAACCTCGATGAATTGAGCCCCCATCTTCGCAGCGATTTCTTTAGTTTGCGCGGTGGTACGGGTATCATTCCACAGGATGGCAGGACGCAAAACTTGCTTATTAGCATCCAATAACACCAATCCATGCATTTGACCTGAGTATGAAATTCCTTTAATATCTGCCGGCTTGAGGCCATCGTTCAAAATCAGACGAACAATCGCCACGGTGACACCATTGACCCAGTCCTCGGGGTTTTGTTCTGACCAACCTGGTTTTGGTTGTGATAATGGATAATCAAATGATTGTTGTGCAATGATACTACCCGTACGGTCAACTGCTGAAACTTTGACCGCCGAAGTACCGAGGTCGATACCCAATACTACTTCACTCATGTATTTTTCCCTCTTCTTTAATATTATTAATAACGTGTCAATGATAATGGGCCTGGTTAAGACCACTACAAACGATTTTTCATTGAAAAACAGTTTGTAGTAACCCCAACCAATTTTCCAAAATATGTATACAAAAAGAGCTGAGCTAGCGATAGCCCAGCTCTTTTTGTCTCGGTGTTTTGTGCCGAGTAACATGGAGTGAGATAGGTTCCATGTCGATTTATGAGTCGGGGTGAGAGGACCCGACTCAGATTGTAGTTGAGATTTTTTGTTTGAGATTTTTTGAGATATGGAGTTTTTTAATTAACTATTACTTGGCAAAAGTTGAACCCAAAACAGCATAGATGTAGTTATTGACCGTTGCCTTGATTGCTTCCAAGTGAGCTGACTTAACTGATGCAAATACTTCTTCATCCGTCTTGTTTAAGACATAGTCTTCAAAATCAGCCAACTTGATTGGTGATGCTTCATTCTTACGCGAAGCAACATCGAAATCCTTGAAAATACCTTCATCAAATGATGAGTATCGTTCGGTGACAATATTGTCCAAAGCGCCATCCTCGATCAGCTTAGAAGCTACTCGGAAGCCAGCGGCGTAAACGTCCATACCAGCCATATGACCATAGAATAGATCTTCAGGCTTAAACGATGCCCGTCGCACCTTTGAATCGAAATTCAACCCACCCGTTGGCAAGCCGCCATTCTTGATGAATTCCAACATAACGAAAGTCGCTTCGTAAATGTCATTTGGGAATTCGTCGATGTCCCAACCAGTTTGCTTATCACCCATATTGGCATCCAACGATCCCAGTAATGACTCACCTTTGCTGTTAATCGCTTCACGAGCAAAACGGGCTTCGTGTTCAAACTTGTGCCCAGCCAAGTAGGCGTGATTTCCTTCCAAATTCAACTTGAAGACATCATCCAGGCCATACGTCTTCAAGAAGGCGATCGTCGTTTGCACATCAGTATCATATTGGTGATCAGTCGGTTCCTTTGGCTTTGGTTCGATTAGGAATTGACCAGTGTAACCAATTTCTTCGGCATATTCCTTAGCCAATTTGAAGAAGGCTGCAATGTGATCCAACTCACGCTTGGTATCAGTGTTTAGCAATGATTCGTAGCCTTCACGGCCACCCCAGAATACATATGACTCTGAATCAAGTCGCTTAGCAATTTCCAACGAGTGCTTAATCTGAGCAGCGGCGTATGCAAATACATCAGCGAATGGTGTTGTGGCCCCACCAGCCAAGAAACGCTTATTGGTAAATAATGATGAGGTATTCCATAACAATTTCTTACCAGTTTCTTGCATCTTAACTTCGATGCGATCAACAACTTTGTCCAAGTTAGCATTAGTTTCAGCCAACGTTGCACCTTCTGGGGCTAAGTCACGATCATGAAATGCGAAATACTCGACCCCTAACTTATCCATAAACTCAAACATGTAATCAACCTTGGCAATTGCATGATCCAGGTCTGACATGTCATCAACACCATTCACATCCCAAGGACGCACGGCAGTCCCCTCACCAAAGGGATCAACCAACCGCTGGTCCATCGTGTGCCAATAAGCTACCGAAAACTTCAACCAATCTTTCATCGCCTTAGTTTCCCCAGTTACAGGGTTGGTGAACTCTTCTTCAGGGTTGTAGAAGTTATAGCCCTTTGCTGTGCGGAAATCCAATCCCTTAGCACCATCAATGAACTCTACCTTAGGAAAGTCAAACAATTCTGCCATTACGACATCCTCCAAATTCTATAATACAAAAACCTAATTCAGGGCCCATGACAGGCTCTTCCAGTTAGTTGGTTTTTCCAAACAACTAACTTACAAGATTTATTATACGCACCATTGCATTGAATGCAAGCCTTATTTGCTCATAATCTCATCAAAATAATTAAAACATCCTCACTAAATTGATAATGACAGCGTTTTCATTACTTATATGATAATATTTCTAATAATTACATTTTTTGTGGTTTTGTTCACAATCATCTAAAGATAGCAAAAAAAATGCCTGGCAACTAGCTAAAGTAGTTACCAGACATTTCAGATTAATCGTGATGTGGTGCATTCTGCAAAACATGAGCTTCATGATCTAATAGACGTTGCACTGTTTCAATGATATGCGAATCAGTTGCACTATAATAAATTTCCTTGCCTGCACGGCGCTGTGAAACTAACTGAAATTCGCGCATTTTCTTCAAAGTGTGTGATAGGGATGATTGTTCAACGTTTAATAGATGCGCCAACTCTCCTACAGTCATGGTTTGTTGGTTTAACAGATGCAAAATTTGAATACGTAAAGGGTGGCCGAGAACTTTAGCCAACTTAGCCGCCGCTATCAATTGTTCTTTATCAATGAAGTCTAATGCCATTTATTTACCTCATAACCACGCGAACAATTCTTGGAGGGCCCGCGTATCTATCAGTATATAGCATCCTAAGGCAATATATAAAACCGACTGTAGCCATTTCGCGTATTTTTCCATAAAACTGCTCAGTACTTTAACAGTTGAACATTTAAAGGCCAACCACGATACGCTGATCAAAATGGCTAAAAACATCAATAAAATAATCGGTAAATAGCGGAGTTCTAAATTAGCAAAATACGGAATGTAAACCGCCATATTGTCCGCGCCACATGTCGAAAACGCCAACAGCGCCACAGTCGTGATTAACCCCTTGGCTGGTTCGTCCTCTAACTTCTCCGCAATTTCCGCATCGTCATCGTCGTCAATGACGAGCACGCGAATGCCCATAATGATTGGAATAATACCAAGTAATCCTAACACCCATTGTGCCGGAATTAATTTAAAGGTCATACCAATGATAATGCTAAGACCCACTAGTAGGCCATTACCAATGAGTGACCCCCACATAATTTGATTTTTTTGTTCTAACCGATGACAACCAAAGATAATCATCAGCACAATAAAGTAATCGGATATTGTCCCAACATAAGACATAAACCCCTGCACAACTGCATCTACCATATCAACACACACCTAACATATGAATTATTTTTCATATTTCATTTTACCATTATTCCACAGCGGTGGATATTGTGCAGATAATGAAAAATGGCGCTTCAGTCGCATTATTATCACTTACTGTGATGAATCTTCGCGAATTTTCGCCCACAAAGTTCGGATACCGCCGTCACCTGGCCATTTTTCATCTAAAAAGGCCATCACCAATGTACTCAGCATAATGACCGTTGCGATTAGATCGAGCCAAATCAATAAAATAATTACTGATCCCACCGCCTGATAAAAGCTGTATGTCCGACCGGCAATGGCAACATAGTACCCAAATAATTTTGATAAGAGTAGTAATGCCAAAACTTCCACTGCCGTACCAACCAAAGCCCAGATCAAACGGGGCTTCTTCCCTGGTAACACCCAGTTAAACAATCCCATTCCAAAAAATAGACCCACAAATACAATCAGCACTTTAGCAGATTCTAACCGTTGCACAAACATCTGGTCAATCGGCAAGGCTGTTAAAATCATCGAACCAATTGAAGCTAGTACAATTAAAGCACCCATTGCTCCTAAAACCACCACCATCCATAACAGCGAAATTAATCGTTCGACGATAGCGACATTCTTCGGTTCGTAATCAAAAATTTGGTTTTGCGCATTACGCACCGTCACAATCACCCGGGACAGCGACCAGAGTGTCACAATCAATGACAACGAAAGTGCACCAACCCCGCTTTGTGACAATATTGATTTAACAATTGGCACGACCATTCGATATATCGTTCCTGGCAAAGCTGTTTGCAAATAATCTAATGCCACATCTGTCGTGACCCCAAATATCGGCAACAAAGCGGCGGCCACGATAATCATAGGGAAAATGGCTAACATCGCATAATAGGCAATAGCTGCACTGGCATTTGGAATATCAACGCGCTTAAACAAAACCATGAATAGCTTAATATTTGGGTTTTGCATTACCCTTTTAATCTTTTCTATCATGCTACCCTCCTGACTCCTGTTATCAAGTATCTCTATCCTATCAAAGGAAGACGCCTTTGTCGCATAGAAATTGATAGAAAATACCAGATAAGTTTGGTGATGTTAATGTTATTTTATGGTACGCGCACTATTATTATCTGTGTTGAAAGGTATTAACCAATCAACTACTTATTCATAACAACATCAAGTTTTGCCCGAACTTGATGTGCGAAGCAATTCGCAACCTACTCCTTAAAACGAATTAGAGCGGACCTTTTACCCAAAAGGACTGCTCCGAAAAAGCACTCAATTGCCCGTTGAGTGCTTTTTTGTATATATCGTATTATCGACGCCAATAAAAAAATTTTATACTGAACTGAACCACAAAATTGGAGTGAAAGCTAAGTGGCCCACTGGTTGGGGGAATTTCGGTATTGATTCGGATTTTTGACGCCTTCTAACCCTAGAAACTTTATGGATTCGACCCAATTGTAGAGGGTTACAGAACCTGTGATTTGATATTTGCGACGAGGCACGCTTTGCGGAACTCCAAAAAGATATTCCGTCACCGCCACCATTTGAATTTCTTTTGAAAACATAACAAAACCCCCATGCGTTGGAGCAAATCCAACGCATGGAGGTTTATTCATAATCACCCGCCCGATTATGATTTTGTTGAGAATTAAATTACTTCTTCTTACCCATTGCAGCCTGCAAAACTTTAGCCACAAAGAATACTACAGCCACACCAACCAAAACTAACAGCAATGCCAACGGATTCGTTTGCGTAGAAATAATTGGATTACTTGGAATAGGAATGATCAATCCAATAATTGGTACTAACCCATAAATCAGTACATACAAGGCCATGAAAAGCAAAACCAATTTCCCAATGAAAGTGATTATAGGTGCGTTCACCTTTGTCTGAACCTTTGTATACAACTCTTCGTTGCGTCCTGGATTATTCATATTAGTGTACCCCCTTAATTTTCTGATAATTCGCGGTTCATTGCTGTCACATCATCATCATCAAGTGGATAAAGTACAATGAGCAACGCTGCAACGATGGCCAAAACGATTGGAATCCAGATGAATGATACTTCAATACCAGTCAATCCATTTGTCCCAACATGTTCTGAATCTTTGAAACCATATGCTGATAAGATCAATGCTGGAATGATTCCACCAAGTGCTAATCCAACCTTAAAACACAACCCCATGATAGCATTAATAATACCAGCCGCACGCTTACCAGAAACGTACTCCGAGTACGTCACAATTTCGGGAACCAGCGACCACATGAAGCCAGTCGCTGAAGTTAAGCCCCATTGTTGTAAGAAACGGCCAATATAACCATACATGATCTGATCCTGATGTCCATGCGACCAGAACCACAATACCAACTGACCTAGGATGAATATGCCTAAGAACGCTAGGAAGAAGTTTTTCTTACCTAACACTCCCCGTAATCTTGGCCACAATGCAACCAGGAAAATACCTGGAATTGAACCAATCAAACCAATTGAAGTCATCCACTCTTGATGCCCGATTGATGACTGCATGAAGTATGGCCAAACAGTATTACCAAAGAACATAAAGGTAAAGGCAACTAAGAAGAAGCCCCCTAACAATTGCAAAGCTTTGTTTGATTTCAGTTCAATGAACAAATCAGTGATCTTGGCTACTTTTTGATTTTCATCAGGCAAGACTCGTTCATGAGTTCCAAAGTAGGAAAGCATTAGAGCTGCAAATCCCAACACCATATAGATACCATAGACTAAGAACCAGTCACCTTGAGCAGATGGCTTACCATAGTCACCTAAAGGCATTTTCAAGCCAAAGAATCCAGTGTCAGTCATTGGTCCACCAACAGCTAATTGGACAAACATTGGGAAAAAGGTATACACCAACAAATTAGCCGTATTGGCCAAAATCATTCGCGTCGATGTCAACTCTGCAATCGATTCACCATCACGTGTCAATGAAGCATTAATTGAACCATAAGGTACATTCACGAAAGAGTAAATCAAAGCTGTTGCCAAGTACGAAATTAAAGCATAGATGAATTTTCCATTGGCTGTAAAATTTGCAGTTGGGAAAAATAACATCGCTGACAAAATTGTCAGGGGAATGCCAAAGTATACCAGGTAAGGTCGATACTTACCTGCACGTGGATTATTCTTATCAACAGCGGCACCAACATATGGATCCCAAACAACATTGATAGAACGCACAATCATGAAAATTAGGGCGCCTGAAGCAGCTGAGATACCATCGATGTTAGTCATATAAAACAGCAAGTATCCGCCAACCGTACCGAAAACCAGGTTTTGGGCAAAGTCACCGAATCCGTATGAGATGCGTTCGCGAAGTGATAACTTCACAAACTCATCCTTTCGAACATTTGCGTCCATAACAAAACTCCTTAAAATTTATAACATAGTGAAAATACGATTATTTGCATAAGATAACCCTCATTGCTATGAAAGCGCTATCTTCTATCAACAAGACAAAGTATATCACGGTTGGTTTTTTAACACAACCAACCGTTTGTTAAAAAAAGGAATAACTGATCAGCCTACAACGAAAACCCCTAAAATAACTTAAATTATTGATATATCAACAATGAAAACGCTATCATTTTCAAGATAAAACACATCCCACATTAAACATTGTGAAATAAAATTTAATAATTGGTCTATCTAATCAATCAACGGTTTGTAATCTATCAACAAAAAAATTGAAAACATGCTCATAAGTCCCGTGTTACAATGGTTTACATACATATTATGAAAACGAGGTATGTGCATGGCTAACAAAGTCGATCAAGATATTATGCGCGAGGCCAATCGCAAATTAATTATCCAAGCACTATTTAACGCTGAGCAGACATCCCGTAGTGAAATTGCGGATCAAATTGAATTACATAAATCAACTGTGACCACTATCTATCGTGAGATTGAGGAAAGCGGCTTTATTGAAGAACTTGGTGAAGGAACTGTTTCAAAAGCCGGGGGTCGCAAACCAAAACTCATTCGGTTTAATCATAATTTAGGCTACATCGTTTCATTTGATCTTGGTCACTACCATTTACGCTATATGGCCGCTCGGATAACTGGTGAAATTATCACGCAAGGTGAATTGACTATTACCGGCATGGACATTGCAGCTATTCAGCGGGCCATGCTCGCTTATATTACCCAACTTGGTACCTTAAAAACCGATCGTGGTTTAATGGGCGTTAGCGTCGCCATCCATGGGGTGGTGGAAAACAATCGCGTGCATTACGCGCCATACCATCTTGATTTGCTGAGTATTGACTTGGCCAAACAACTCGAAAGTCAATTGAACGTGCCCGTATATCTAGAAAACGAAGCCAATTTAGCAGCCGTGTACCTACGTGATTACCGGGACTATGATGGTGGCGCATTACTCCACAACTTTATCACTGTCAATATCCATGATGGTATCGGTGCCGGTGTCATCTTGAACGACCGTCTCTTCCCTGGCGTTCATGGTGAAGCTGGTGAAATTGGTCGTATGGTTATGTCAAACAACCATTGGCAAGATGAAGGATTTACGGGCGATGTTCATTTAGAAGATTTATTCTCTGAAGATGCTCTCATCGCCCGTTTGGCTCGCATCAAAAAAATTGATTATCTCACGATGGATGAATTCCTTTCCTTGTGGGATAACAACGATGCAGATGCTTTACGTTTAGTTGATGAATGGATTGAGACATTGGCTAAAGCCATTTTCAACCTAGTACAATATATGGCACCTGAAGCAGTCTTTGTCCACTCGCGCATTCTCGCTCGGCATCCTGAATTTTATACAAGGATGGAAGCGCGTTATCAGACCATCGCACCCCATACGACTATTCCACTGAAATTCGCGCGTCGCTCGGTTGATCGTGCGACCTTAGCCGGTGGTATTTCATACACGACTCGAAAATTACTCGATATGATCGATTTCACTTTAATTTTCACAGATAACAAAAGCAAACAAACTACATAACAAAAGAAGCAACCGTTCTTTGATGAACGATTGCTTCTTTTTAGTCTTATTCTGCGTCTGGATGAGTTGCCTTATAAGCCTCTTTAACTGACCAATAAATCACATCATCCCCTTGGAAGTCACGATAAGTGACTTCCACGCCTAAGTCAGCTAATTTCTTAGCAAACTTACGCTTAGCTGGCAATGCCAGCACCACACGATACTCTTCACCCTTTGGTTTAACCCGATCAGGCAGGACTTTAGCAGAAATAAATAAGTCACCCGCATCAAAAAAACGCATGGCACGAATCTCAGCCATTTTTTCGCTGACCTTGGTTTCCTGATACCTGATTAGTTGTTGCTTTTTAATGGGATCATTACGCTCATAAATTGGATTTTGCTTTTCAATCAAGCGAATAATATATCGCATCACATCAAAATCACGATCAAAGCGATAGAACCGTTCGTCTACAGCCATAATTTCCTCTATTTCGTTTTCTCAACCAATTATTTAGTCTGTTCGTTACCACAAAATTAAAAATGCAGAAGAACGCTCTTCTGCATTTTACCATGTTTCACTAATCACTGGGCAAAACGAATCGATTAACCCATGTTTAATAGGCCAAATGCCCCTAATATGAATACCACGATTCCGGCGGCGATCCGGTACCAACCGAATGCTTGGAAATCATTTTGCTTGATGTAATTCATCATGAACTTAATTGCTAAGTAAGCCACAAACCACGCGACCAAGAAACCAACCATTAAAGTCGCAGACTGCATCACAGTGAAACCACCACCGTTAAGCAGATACTTACCGACCTTCAAGATGGTCACCCCAATCATGACTGGAATACTCAAGAAAAATGAAAATTCAGCTGCTACAACCCGTGAGGCCCCTAAGAAAATCGCACCCAAAATAGTTGAACCTGAACGAGACGTGCCAGGAATAATTGACAATACTTGTACCAACCCGATAGCAAACGCCATCTTGTAAGTCATGGCGTTGACATCAGTCAAGGATGGCGTTTTCGTCGCATTGCGTCGTTCCAAAATGATGAATAGAATACCATAAATGATCAATGTCGCAGCCACCACACTCGCCTTCATCCAGTGAGCATCCATATAATCATTTAATAATAATCCCGCGATCATTGCTGGCAACACACCAACGATTACCTTGAACCAAAGTCGCCAAGTTTGATTACGCTCACGAGGCGACTTTGCTGGGGATAAGGGATTTAACTTATGGAAATACAATTGAATCACCGCAAAAATGGCGCCCAGCTGAATCACATAATCAAACATATTGGTAAATGCCTTGGTCCATACGGTACCGCCCGGAATACGCATCAACGATTCTGCGATAATAATATGCCCGGTTGATGAAACTGGTAAGAATTCCGTAATACCCTCAACAATTCCAATAATGAGCGATTTGATTAAATCAAACATATCTATCTCTTTTCTTATAATTAATATGCAAAGTTTTGCAGAGTGACCAGTACTTCACTAATTTTAATTCAATGTGATATCGCCATCAACAACGGTCAAGACCAAATTGTCCTTGGCATTTTCATTTTTCTGATAATGACCGACATACTTTTTACCAAGCACCGTCAAGTCACCATCACTAATCCGTGCTTCGATACCTGTCACATGAACTGATCCACCAGAGACGTCACCGTCTTGAATACTGATTGTATTCTTACCCGTAAATGTTGTCCGATTCATTGCAACATCACTTTCTTGCAAATTAGCCGCAAATGTACTGATTGTGGCATCAGTAAACTTGATATTACCATCAGCAATCATAACTTTGTTATCACCTGAGACAGTCGTGCGATCAATGTCGACATCCCCATCTTCCAAATCGCCATCAAAATTTGCAATCTGGCTCCGTTCTAGTTTGACATCACCACCGTGTGACGTTGTTTGCAGATTTTTGATGTTTGCCTTGATCGTCCGTAAATCACTATCATTATTTGACGTGATCACCTTATCTGCGTTGACTTGTTGTAACCGTAGCCCACTGTAGGTCAAATTAGCTGTCAATTTTGCAACAGTAACTTGTTTCAGGATTACGCCACTGTCATTACCGGTTAACTGAATATCCTTCAAAGACATCTGACGAGGTAGCAATACTGTGATATACGTTGATCCCGAACTACCAAACCCAACACCTGTGTAATCACCGTTTTGGGCATACTTTACAACTAGGGTGCCATTGTTTACTTCATACGTGAAGTCATCAGAATCATCGACGCGTGCGATAATTTTTGGTTTTGAAATTGAATTATCTCGCTTAATATTGACATTAATCGCATTCGCCGCAATATTAATTTTAGAAAATGACGTTAACTTTTCATGCACCTTGGCCTCTTGTGGTACAAAAAAACGACCATGGCGTAGTTGAATTGCGTTCACTCCATGATTGAGATAGCCCACCGTTGCTAATGAGAGTCCCACAGCAATGGTGACAAATCCTATCAAAATCAATTTAAATAGTTTCGCCATTTTGTGTACCTCCACTGTGTGAGAAACGACGACCCAAGAATTTGACAAATTTCATCAAACTTGCAAAAATCGTCCGCACAATTAACCAGCCCACTGGCCAGGCTACAATTTGAATGCCAACAAAGGTGATCCCTAATCCAATTTGCAAGACAGAGGTTTGCCAACTTTGTCCAATCACCGCGAACCCACCAACAATTTGGAAGAGACCCATTGCTAGCAAAGAAAGTAAGATAATGGCGACCGCCACACCGGCGACAATCACCAGGAATAAGCCTAGCATCACCGCTAAGGCAGCTGGCACCCAAATAATACTGGTTAACAAACCGATGACGACAACCCATAACAAGTTTAATTGCCGTTTGACGCGACTTGATTCACGCTGTCGCAAACCAGTTGCGCAATCGACCGCCTCTTCTTCAGCAGCATCATCATACTTGATTGAATAATCTACTAATACCCGTCGAGCCAATTGCTTGGGTGTCCCGAATTCATTGATTAACGTTTCACCAGATAATTTCGCGTCAACAGCATATTCCTGATAGAAGGACACCACATCATCGCGCTCTTCTTCGCTCAAGCCATATAAGTGTTTACGCAAAGTTGAGAAATAAACATTATTTTCCATCTTCATCCCCTAATATATGTTCGACGCGGGCACTGAAGTCATGCCAGTCCATTTGTAAATCTTGCAGTGCCGCCCGTCCTTCCTTGGTAATGGAATAATAACGACGGTTCCGGCCTTCAAATGGCTCATCATATGTGGTGACCCACCCCTTGGCTTTAATCCGCCGGAGAACTGGATACATGGTGGATTCTGAAACTGCGAACACTTCTTGGACTGATTTAGTTAAGACATATCCATAGAGATCTTGCTCAGCTAGGAAAGCTAACACAATCCCATCCGTCAACTCTTTTGAAAGTTGCATCGACATGAAGTGCTCCCCCTTTTTATATTATACATTGTATACTATAATAAATTTGTATAGCAAGCAAGTTACAAGCATATTTTACCGAGAGGAGGACTGTCACATGACACCAAAGAAATGGTATAAAAACCCAAACGATAAAGTAATCGCCGGTGTTCTTTCGGGACTAGTCGATTACCTCGGCTGGCATATCGATCTCTCATTAGTCCGCATTATCTACACTTTGCTCGCCTTGATGAGTAGTGGTTTATTTGTCGTGCTGTACATTGTTGCAGCGATCATCCTACCTACTAAGCCGACGCACTATAGTTCAGCTGTGATTGACGATGAGGATGTTTACACACATCCTGAAGACGAAGAAATCTAGTATCTCACGCTTAACACCGCCTTCTGACCAACCCGCATCGTTTGGAAAACAGTCATAAACCGATGATCTCACTGATTCATCGGTTTTTTTGTGCAGTGGGTGGTGAAATGCCTGCCCATAAAAAAGATGAGCCAGGCTAACCCGACTCATCTTTTGCACACCCTTATTTATTAACCCTTCATCCCACCAATACGCATGCCATGGACAACATATTTGTGCAAAGCAAGGTACAAGATAACCATGGGCAAAATGACAAATGTTGCAGCTGCCATTAATTCAGGATAACTCATCCCCGCATCAGTTGAGAAAGCTTGCAAGCCGACTGGCAAGGTACGCATCGTTTCACTATTTGTCACAATTAATGGCCACATAAATGAATTCCACGAACCAATCACTTGTAGTAAAGCAACTGCCATAATTGAAGATTTAGCATTTGGCACCAAAATCTGCCATAAGAAACGCCAATCTGAAGCGCCATCTAATTTGGCTGCAGCATATAATTGGTCAGGGACTTGCGCAAAACTTTGTCGCAAGGTGAATACTGCAAAGAAACTAGCTAACCAAGGGATGATCAATGCGCCATAAGTGTTAACCAGGTGCCATTGAGACAAAGTCACAAAATTTGGGATAATCAACATTTCACCTGGCACCATCATCGTGGCTAACAACAACCAGAACAAGAGACGCTTACCAAAAAACTTCAGCTTGGCAAAGGCAAAGGCTGCCATAATCGACGTGATGACTTGGCCAAAAGTTGTGACGACAGAGATAATCACTGAGTTCAAGAGGTACTGGGCGAAGGGGGCCGCGTGCCATGTTTGCACCCAATTACGCCACAATAGATGTTTAGGAAACCAAGTTGGGGGCGTTTGCATAGCTTCAAAACCAGTTTTGAAGGCCGTTGACACCATCCAAAAGAACGGTAACAACATCATCAACCCACCTAGCACTAAGAGAACATAAATGAAGACATGACTGGTGATTTTGCTTACTTTCATCAGATAGTCTCCTTTCCATAGTGTAGGTGCTTCTTAGACCACCAGATCTGAACCAAAGTAACCACTAGAATCATCAAAAATAACACAACCCCCGCAGCTGCGGCACGGCCATATTGATTTAATTCATAGAATTGTCGGTACAAATAGTAAACCATGGTTAGAGCTGAATTTTCTGGTCCCGGCTGGCCACCAAAGAGCGCAAAGACTTCATCAAAAACCTTGAAACTACTGATGATACCACTGACTGATACCAAGAATGTCATCGGCGAGATCATGGGTAACGTCACATGCCAAAAACGCGACCACGGACCAGCACCATCCAAACGAGCCGCATCGTACAATCCCTGATCAACAGTGTGCAAGGCAACCAAGAAGAGGAGGATGTTCAGTCCCAGTCCCTTCCAAATAGCTAAAATAATTAACGCCAACATGCCATAATGCGGATCATTCAACCAATCAATTGGTTGCACTCCAATGAATCCCAGCAAGTAATTCATCAGTCCTGCATCTTTGTTGTAAATCCAACGCCAAACCAATGCCATGGCGACCGTCGAAGTTACAAATGGCAAAAAATAAATTGAACGAAAGACGCCTGTTAATACTTTGATGTGGTTTAGTAACACTGCGAATATCAAGCCGATGATTACCTGTAAAGGCACCACCCCCACAACGAAGATTAATGTATTTTTCAACGCCAAGATGAAATTTGGATCAGAAAAAATGTACTTAAAATTGTCAAACCCAGTCGCTAAAACTTTATTTTGAACGCTATTGTACTGCGTGTAAAAGCTCATGGCTAAACTTGAAATGAGGGGATAAATACTGAACGTGCCCACAATGATCAGCATAGGTAACACATAGAGCCATCCCTTTAAGGTTTGACGCCAAGTTGGTTTGCCTCCGATCATGCTTCACCACCCTCTGGGTAAACGCGGTTACCCACCGGATCAAAGGCGTACAGCCCCGACAAACGTACATTCGCTAAGACTTCAGTTGCAATAGGAGCGGATGGTGCGATTTCCGTCGAAACGACTTCGTGTCCGCCCATAGTCAACTGTGCATGATAGTCGCGACCATACGCGGTCACACGTGAAATCGTCACTGGCACCTTAATAGTTTGTTCAGCCAACTCAGCCAATGTAATGGCCTCGGCACGAATACCAACTTGATCAATAAGTTGCGTGCGTGTGCCAAAAATCTGATAAAGCGACTCACGAATCGCATCCCCAGACACGATATTTAAGGTCGGCTCGCCAATGAAACCAGCCACAAATTGATTGACTGGCGCATGATAAAGTTTTTGTGGTTCAGCATATTGTTGAATCACGCCATCATGCAAAATCATAATCTTATCAGCAAGATGCATGGCTTCGCTTTGATCATGGGTCACGAAAATCGTCGTCACCTTCGTCGCTTGTTGAATGCGCCGAATTTCTTCACGCATCTCGACCCGTAAACGCGCATCGAGATTTGACAAGGGCTCATCCAATAACAAAATACTTGGTCGCTTGGCCAATGCACGGGCAATGGCAACCCGTTGTTGTTGCCCACCTGATAAGGCACCCGGTTTCTTGTCAATTTGATCATCCACTCGAACTAGTTTCGCTAATTCTAGCGCGCGTTCACGCCGTTCAGCTCTTGGCACCTTAGCCATTTTCATTGGAAATTCAATGTTATCCAACACTGACATATGTGGATACAAAGCATAGTTTTGGAAAACCATGCCGACCCCACGCTGCAGGGCGTCTAGTTTGGTAACGTCTTTTTCGCCAAAATTAATCGTGCCAGAAGTGGCCCGCAACAACCCTGAAATTAGATTCAACGTCGTTGACTTACCACTACCAGAAGGACCCAACAAGGCAATGAGTTGGCCAGCCGGAATTTGAAAATCCAGATCATGCAAAACTTCAACGCCATTGGGATAAGTTAAGGTCACATGTTTAAAGGTCACATCCATTTTTCAAATCTCACTTATTTCTTTAATTCGTCTGCAATACCGTCAAATCCAATAATAGTTAAATTCGTTGGTTGTGGAATCATGATGGCTGGGTGTGCCATAATGTAATCACCAATCAGTTCCGCCGTTTCAATTTGCACTTCACGTACAATCTTGTCCCCCGCAAACATTGTAAAATTACCCGCCCCACCAGCACGATAATTATTCATGGTTACTTCGTATTCAGCCATTAAATTCAGCGGTTCACCTTCCTTTGTCACCCGAACGACCCGATCATTCATCGGGCGACTAATATCAAAAGTATAGTCAATACCACTCCAAATATCATAATTATAATGTTGCACCTTGGGCATGATAAATTTTGGATTGATGGTTAACTTGCCATCTGGCGTCAATGCAAAGTAACGCGCATTAACTTCTAAGGCATCCTTAATAGCCTGTCCAGTCAATTTTTCAACAACCAATGTATTGGGATAAATGTAATTTGTCATGATGTCCCGCAAAGTCACCGCATTTGATAACCCCCGAACCTCATCATTAAAAATAGCCGTATTGGCAATAGTGGTACCAGTGGCTGCCATTTGCACACGGTTCACCAATTCAACGAATGGATGGCTATGTACACGTGCCGCAAAATGGTCCGTGATTTGCATATTTTCGCCAACATGACCAACCGCCTGGTCTAACCATGTATCAACCTGCGTTTGGATGGGATCAATCAACGTTTCAATCTTATCATCAGGGGCATAATCAGCCGTTGTGATCAAATTGGCGGTATGCGCCACAATCTCATGGGCATCGTTTAATTCTAGCGTGATCGCCCCGATGTGATCACCCCGGTAACCTGGTTGGGTTGTCGGTACATCTTGGCTCACGGTGGCAATCTCGCGGTGCTGATGCCCAGTCACCAACGCATCCACCCCTGGTAATTGTAAGAGTTGATAACCCTGATTTTCTGAAGTTAGACGTTCAAGGGGTGCCCCTGTGGCCAAATCTTGTGCAAACCCACCATGATAAGCCAGAATCAACACATCTACGTCGGCACGAATCTGATCAATATAGTGTTGTGCAGTCTCAACTGGGTCCAAAAAAGTCAAATTTTTAATGTGATCTGGTTGCTCCCAGTGTGAAATAAATTTGGTCGTTAAGCCAATGATACCAAGTTTAAGACCTTGTTTTTCCAAGATCGCGTATGGTTTACCAATGAAAGGCTTTTGGGTGATCGTGTCCACGATATTAGCATTTAACAACTTGGGGGCATCCCCGATGACGCGTTCCAAATAATCGCGCCCGTAATTAAATTCATGATTGCCCAAAATGCGGACATCATAACCAATCACATCCGCTAATTGCCGGTAAACAGCCACCGCTGCTGGGGCCTCTTTTTCTATGTAGTTGGTCAATGGTGAGCCTTGGATAAAATCACCATTTTCAATTTTGACTAGCACATCTGTAGGTGCTAGCGCACCCGCCACTGCATTGATCGCCGTTGCAGCACGCGTCAATCCCAAGCCGTCATTCAACAATGGGCGCCGAAAGTCATCTGCCCGCACATAACCGTGAACATCTGACGTCGAAAGAATTTTGACTTGCATGATGAACTCCTCTTATTTTTCGCCGTAAAACTGCCTTAATGTAACCTAATTTTATCCTTATATGTTAATCAATTCAAGCACTCCACTGAGTTAACGTTCACCTTTAACATAGCAATAGTATTTTATTTCCATTAAAAAAATAAATATCCGTTCAATAATCCGAACATTTGCATCGCTAACGCTTTAATACTTAAACAACATTTTATCGGGATGCCTTTCAATGAATTTCCCACTAAAGTTGATTCCGCCAAACCATTCCACATCGATGTTTAAAAACAAAAAGCAACTTCTCTTTTATGAAAAGTTGCTACTTAATTTTTGAACTTATTGACCCGTTGAGGTCGTGCTAGTGGCTGTACCAGTTACGGTGCCAGTAGTAGTTGTCGTACTGCTACTTGTGGTCGACTCCGCCGTTGCATTAGCCTTAGCCTGAGCATCTGAAACCAAGCCATATAGCGACAAAGTGGTATCGGAAACCTCACCTGCATATAATGACCCTGTTTCCGCCTTGGTCAATCCAAGTTGCTTACGAAGCTTGTTCGTAATCCGTTGCTTTTCAGTATACGATGCAATTTGGAAAGATTGACCAGCCAACGAAACTTCCGTACCTTGCAAGTGATCCTGCGTGATATTTCCAGCTGCCCCAATGTATTTTTCAACAATGGTCATCAAATCATTGAAGGTTAAGTCAGTTTGCGCGCTATCTGACATAGCTGACAAGAACTTAGCATTGACTAACTTAGTTGGGTTACTCTTTGCCTTATCCACAATCGCTTGTACCACTAAACGTTGCCGCTTTTGCCGACCGTAATCCCCTTCAGGATCATCGTATCGCATCCGTGAAAAGGCTAACGCAGCTTCACCATCGAGCTTTTGGTAAGTCTTCCAAGTCACCCCATTATCCGTTGACTTCTTATATGCAGACTTGCCCTTAGTAAAACTATAAACCGTTTGGGCTGATGTATTCTCTTCATCAGGATTGTATGTAAATGTTAGTGGTGAAACAACTTTCAATCCATCTAGCTTGTTAACAATTTCTTGAATACCATTCATGTTGACCAAAGCGTAGTAGTCAATTGGTACATTTAAGTATTTTTGAATTGTCTTAATGGTCGCCTTCACGCCACCATCGGTATAGGCAGCATTCATCTTTTGTGGGAACAAGTTCTCATATCCGGGCACTGCGGTGACAATATCACGTTCGATTGAGGTCACCGTTGTTTTATTCGTCTTTGGGTTAATCGTGACAACCATCATACTGTCAGTACGAGCATCATCGGCCGGCCGGTTTAAGGCACCTGTATCAGTTCCCATCAACAAAATTGAAATGGGTTTACCCTGTTTTAACGCTTTAGATACATCACGTGATTTCTTCACTCCAGATGCCTTATATGAATCATCGGCAGCTGTTTTCAAATTATGATAAACACGTGCGCCAACCACCCCAGTCGCAACTGCTAGCAGTGCAATCACAGCAAAGACAACACGACGCCACTTGATTCTGCCAAAGACTCCAGACGTTTGACTTGCTTTACGAGCTTTACGAGCGTTCCGTGATTCAAGTTTACCCTGATGACGAGTAGAACGGGTAGGCTTTGAATTTTTTGGCTCATTATCCATTCGCGGTATCCTCTTTCCGGTCGGAAATATCCGATTGATTTTAATTTTCTATTCTTAAAAAAGAGATTTCATTAAGTAAACTTATCAAAAATGATTGATAAATACACCTTAAACATAAGCGTCTTAAAGTGTACGTATCCCAACTTAAATAAATCTTTAGTAGTTCAACCATATTCAAAAAATTATAGCATAATTTCAGCCTAGATTCGAAAAAAAACGAGCACCACATCTGGTGCTCGTCGTAACGTGCTGCATTTAAACTGCAACTGGGGCCTTGATTGCGCCCGCTGATTGATAGTTTTCAACTTTAATATCACTCATCGTGTAATCAGAAATTGATTTAACATCCGGATTCAAAACCAACTTTGGTAATGCCAGCATTGGCCGTGATAATTGTTCTTTGATTTGGTCCACATGGTTTGAGTAGATATGCGCATCACCGAAGGTATGAATAAACTCACCCACTTCCAAGCCAGTTTGTGCAGCCACCATATGGGTCAACAAGGCATATGAAGCAATGTTAAATGGCACTCCCAAGAAGATGTCACCTGAACGTTGGTACAACTGCAAACTTAACTTATTGTCATTGACATAGAATTGGAATAAAGTGTGGCATGATGGTAACGCCTGTGTTGGCACGGCTTCTGGATTCCAAGCGGTCACAATCAAACGTCGAGAGTTTGGATTAACTTTGATTTGCTCAACAACATCAGCGATTTGATCGATAAAGCCCCCTTGCACCTTTTGCCAGTTACGCCATTGGGCACCATAAACATCCCCCAACTCACCATACTTAGCTGCAAAATCATCATCAGCCAAAATCCGATCCGTAAACAATTGATGTTGCTTGTCGTATTCAGCCTTAAATCCAGCGTCCGCTAGTGCACGTAATCCAAAATTTGTCATATCAGGCCCAGTATATTCATCAGATTTAATCCAACGATCAAAGGCCCACTCATCCCAAATGTGGTTTTTGTGTTCTAACAAGAACTTGATGTTAGTGTCACCACGTAAGAACCACAATAATTCACTCTTAATTAAGCCAAATGGGACTTTCTTGGTCGTCAGTAGAGGAAACCCTTCGTTTAAATCATAGCGCATTTGTCGACCGAATACTGAAAGTGTCCCTGTCCCGGTGCGATCACCTTTGAATTCTCCATTTTCCAAAACATCACGGGCAAAGTCGAGATAAGTTTGTTCGTTTTTACTCATATTTCCAGTCTCCTAATTCATGTAATTATCGAAATGCAAACGTTCGATAGTTGCTGGCGTAATTACAATTTGGTTCAACAGCACATTTTTTTGTGCGATCAATTCCATGACAAAGGGATCATTATTATAGTTACGCAAGTAATTGATTTTTGTGATCCCGGCTTGCAACAAAAACTTTGTGCAATGGGCACACGGAAAGTCCGTCACATAGATTTCTGCGCCATCAGCGGCGATACCCATCTTAGCGAGTTGCAACAACGCATTCTGTTCTGCATGAACGGCCCGAATACAGTGGCCATCCACCACATAATCTCCGACTTCAGTACAATGTGGCGTCCCAGTCACTGATCCATTATAGCCACTGGCAATAATACGACCATCTTTAACAATCGCTGCGCCGACATTGAGCCGTGTACAGGTACTACGTGATGCCAACATAACTGCTTGCATCATGAAATACTCTGGCCAACCAATACGTTCGTCTTTCATCATTTTTATATTCCTTTATTTTCAAGTATGGCATAAGTTTAGCAAAAATACCGAACGTTTAACAGGAGTTATCTGCAGACAGTTTGTTAATTTTAGCCAAAAAATTGCGAAAAGCCAGCTTATTAAAGGCACCTTGCAACACAACATTAATTGTTATTTGCATAACAGAATTTTTTGAGGCTTGAAAATGGTTGCTTTTTTTGGTAAAATACTATATGTGCATTTTGTATACTAACTTGCACATGAACTGATGCGTTTCATTTGCGCATGTTTAGTGGGTTGCCCACGAAAGGAAGGTGTTTTATGCCATCAGCATTAGCCGAGATCAAACAACAACTTGATGATCATATTGGTCAAACGATTACATTGACGACTCATGAAAGCCGCCACCGTAATATTCAACACGAAGCAGTTGTTCGTGAAACATTCCGTTCAGTATTCGTGTTAGATTTACAAAAGAATGGCAGTGAATTCGATCGCGCCTCATTCTCATATACCGATATTTTAACAAATAACATCGAAATCGCTTACGCATAATTCAATGTATGCAGCGAAACATAAAGAGCCACAACTCCACTATGAGTTGCGGCTCTTTTTTAGTTCCCGACATAACCATGTCAATTAGGAATATTAGGCTTAATCAGAAATTCTATTCTTTGATCCATCTTGCAAACGCACGACTTCAAACGAATCAATATAAGCATCATCAGCTGAATCTAGTGGAATGACATTGAATTCAGCAACGTGCAACGTTTCACCCTTCTTAATATCAGGTTTTTGTTCCAAGACATACCCCGTCAATGTGACCATCTCAGAATCGTCAAATGGTTTTACATCGGTATCAAAATAACGTTCAAAATCGTATAGCGTCATCTTACCAGAAATGTGATAGATCTCCTCGCC
Organism: Weissella soli; assembly: GCF_001761545.1. Taxonomy (NCBI): domain Bacteria; kingdom Bacillati; phylum Bacillota; class Bacilli; order Lactobacillales; family Lactobacillaceae; genus Weissella; species Weissella soli. The sequence continues at coordinate 1,523,671 of NZ_CP017326.1, forward strand.
ATCCTCGGAGTGACCAACCTTTTCAACCAAACGATGATCGCTCGTGTTTTCATCACGTAAAGCACCAAACAACTCTTCATAGATATCCGTGTCGGTCACGACACCAGAGGTACCACCATATTCGTTCTTAACGACCGCCATCGGTGTACTATCCTTCATCATCTTGCTCAAAGCGTCCGTCAAACCTAGATTCTCAGGGACCGTTGGCAAGGAACGGACAATTTTGGCAATCGTCACTGAATCATCCAACTGTAACTGACGCATCAGATCATAGTTACGGACATAACCGATAATCTTATCTTTATCATTGTCAGCCGTCACTGGCAAACGTGAGTGCTTTGTTTCGAAGTAAACCCGCGCGACATCCTTAACCGTTGCGGTCACATCCACAACGGTCATTTGTGTCCGGTCGACCATGATGTCAACTGCCACTTTTTCCGTCATTTCAAAGGCCCGCTCCATAAAACGGACTTCTTCATCTTCCAATTCACCCGTTTTGGCCGCCGCCCGTGACAAATTCAAAATTTCACTTTCAGAATAAACCTCGCCACCTTCGTCCACTGACTTTAAGCCAAAGAGGCGCAAAAGACCTTCTGCTGACTTATTCAAAAACCAGACGAATGGGTAGAACAACTGGTGTGACCAATGAAGTGGTCGCACAATTAACATCATCACCTTAATGGGGAACTCAATCGCCAAATTCTTAGGCAAAAGTTCAGTTACGACAACTTCAACGTACGTCAATAATAGCAACGCGATAACTGAAGCGATCGCTCCCGCACTAACCCCCGGCAACTTTTGCAGGATACCCATTTCCAATAGGAGGTGGGCAACCGTTTCTTCACCCAACCAACCAATAATCAAACCACCGGCGGTAATTCCAACCTGTGTGGTTGATAGATATTCGTTCAGGTTTTCAACCATATGAATAGCCGTCGCAATTGCTTTTGATGGCCTTTCACGTTGTTCTTGTAAATCTTCCAGCTGTGACCGCCGCACCTTAACTAAAGCAAATTCTGCCGCCACAAACAAAGTCAATAATGCTAACACGATAAAAATCGCAACTAACGAACCAACTAACGCTCCTGTACTCAAATGAATACCTCTTTCTTTTTAATCAATAATCTCACTACTAATGAACCCAATTATACCTGAAATATCCAGAAATGCTTAACGAAAAACGCCGACACAGGCCGACGTTTTCTACGATTAATCTTCTGCTTGAACTGAATCTTCAATATCTTCGATAGTTAAAGGAAGTTGCACAACTTCGAATTCATTAATATAGGCATCTTTGTGATCCAATGCCCTAATCTCAAAGTTTTCAACCTTCAAAACTTCACCGACTTCAATATCAGGATTTTCATGCAGAACATATCCGGTCAAAGTTACCATTTCTGATTCTTCAAATTCAGTAATCTCAGTGTCAAAATAACGATCAAAATCGTACAATGTCATCTTACCACTAATCTTATAGTGCATATTACCATCATCATCTGAGGCAATCTTGGCAACCAAATCATCGGCGACATCGTCAATTTCGTCACGCACCGTGCCAAACAATTCTTCGTAGATATCCTTATCAGTCACGATACCTGAGGTACCACCATATTCGTCCTTAACCACCACGATAGGGGCCCGGTGTGTGATCATTTCTGTCAACACATCCTGAACATCTTGGTTTTCTGAGACATTCGGAATATTACGTAGAATTGTGCGGACTGAAGCTTGGTCGTTCAAGCGACCTTGACGTACTAAATCAAATGAATAGACATAGCCCAGGATTTTATCCTTGTCGCCATTAGCCACAACAGGGAATCGTGAATAACGCGTCTCTAGATACAACGCTAACCCATCTCCAATGGTTGCCGTGACGTCAATGACTGTCAACTGTGTACGGTCAATCATGATGTCGATGGCGACCTTGTCATTCATATCGAAGGCTCGTTTCATGAACCGGACGTCTTCTTCGTCCAATTCACCAGCATGGGCTGCATCTTCAGATAATGACAAGATTTCAGTTTGTGAGTAGATATCTTCATCAGGATGGGTATTGAATCCCATTGCTCTCGTGATGACAATTGCTGCCCGGTCAAATAGCCAAATCAACGGATACAAAATCACGTGGAAAAAGCGGACTGGCCGTGTGATAAACAGTAACACACTTACTGGCTTATCAATGGCAATATTCTTAGGTACCAAGTCCGTGAACACGGCATGGATAAATGTGAAAATCAAAATAGCTGCCACAGACGCTACTGGATGAGCCCATTCTTTAGGCAAAACATTCGTACTTAAAATTAGGTTAGCAATAAACTCTTCACCAATCCAACCAAGAATCAATGACGTTAGGGTAATTCCAACTTGAGCAGTTGAAAGATACTCAGTCAATCGCTCGGTCATATGAATGGCATTATCTAAGTTCCGAGATGGTGTTTCGCGATCCTCCTGCAGTGCGCGTAACGCACTGGGACGGACTTTAACCAATGAATACTCAGTTAAAGTAAATAGGACAGCAAGCAATAGGATGACAATAATCACCACAATATTAATGATAATAGACGGACCGGAATCCATAATTTGATTTTCCTTCTTTCAAAAAATATTTTAATAGTATGATTCTAGCAAAAAAAACAGGTGCATAAAAGCCCTTTAACTGGCTTCTTTACTTTTTATTCATTATTCGCCGTACACGCCGGCATCAAAAAGGGCATTATGCAGGGTGATGAATTGCTCTAACGTTAATTTTTCAGCACGGATGCGGGGGTCTAACCCAACCGTTTCTAGTGCTGTCGTCAACTTGGTGGTAACTTCTTCAGTTTTACCAAATTCAGAGATTAAATTATTCCATAGAGTCTTACGACGTAGCTTAAAGCCCACTTTGAATAACTGAAAGAGCTTCTTTTCATCTCGTGGTTGCACCGTCAATGGTTCACGCGGCGTTAAGACGATAATCGCTGAATCAACATTTGGATTTGGGACAAATGACCGACGATCAACAGTGAATGCCAACTTAGCCTGCATACGGTATTGCACTGCCAAGGTCAGTGATCCGTAATCTTTCGTGCCTGGTTCAGCTGATAACCGATCGGCCACCTCTTTTTGCATCATGACGACAATGCTATCAAAAGTAATCCCTGATTCCAAAACCTGCATTAAAATAGGCGTCGTAATGTAATATGGTAAGTTTGCTACTAACTTCAAGGGTGCTTTGGGGTCATCAAAATGTTGCGTCAGAGCAGTCTCCAAATCAACCTTCAAAATGTCTTGATTGATCACCGTAACATTCTGATATGGCGCCAACGTCTCTGCTAAAACTTCGATCAAACGTTGATCAATTTCAAACGCTAGGACTTGTTGTGCAGCACGGGCTAATTGTTCCGTCAGAGCACCGATACCGGGCCCGATTTCCACCACGTTATCCGTGGTCGTCACTTCACCAGCGGCCACAATCTGCTTTAACACACCAATGTTAGTTAAAAAGTTTTGTCCCAATGATTTTTTGGTGTTGATACCATATTGATTCATGATGGCTTGGGTACGAAGTGGCGTTGCAATATCTGGATAATCTGCCATTTATTTGTGTTCCTCTAATACTTTTTCTAATTGTGCAAGTGTGATGCCAAACATTTGCAAGCGCTTCAATAATTGTTTTCCGTTCACATAACCAAGGCCCAATCGTTCTGAGACGTGTTCCCGCGTTTGGGCTGCCCTTGGATGACCAACGAACCCCAACCGGCGCAAATCAGTCATCGACACGTCCGACACAGTCATACCATCACCAGTGGTCGCAACCGCCAATAAGGCGTTTTGAATTGCTGCAGTCGTTGCATATTCAATACCCAAACTATGATGTTTAACCAAAGCACCCGCGTCTTTTTTCGTCAAAAACGCATGTTTAGCATCGGGTACCAATGCGGTAATCATTTTACGTAGGCGTTCCCCATTGAAATCAGGGTCAGTAAAGACAATGATACCACGGGTTTGGGCCGCCGTCAGGATAGCTTGCTTCTTTTCAGCTGGCAATGCCGAACCTATCGTCTCAATGGTATCTGCTTCAACGGCCATTTGAATGGCTTGTGTGTCGGATTTGCCCTCGACAATAATGACTTCTTTAATTTTCATCGGGGGTCTCCTTTGACAATAAAAGGGATTGAGGCGTGCTCAATCCCGCTTTTTACTGAATGTGCCACAGACGATGGGCATTAGCAGTCGTCAACTCGGCAACTTCGTTATAGGTCATGTCCAATTGTTCAGCAATACTTTCGATTGTGTACTTCACATACATCGGCTCGTTTGGCTTACCACGCATTGGCACTGGTGCCAAGAATGGCGCGTCAGTTTCTACCAAAAGACGATCAAGCGGAACAACTTGTAAGGCCGCCTTAATTTCCTCAGATTTCTTAAAGGTCACAATGCCCGAAAATGAGATGTACATACCAAGGTCTAGGAAACGCTTCACTTCTTCTGGACCACCTGTAAATGAATGCATGACACCACCAAATTCAGCCACGTTAGCTTCCTTCAGTACTGCATACGTATCCTCAAAAGCATCACGTGAATGGACTGTGACTGGTAACTTAAACTCACGCGCCAGTGCAAGTTGCCGCTTGAAGGCGTCCTTTTGTTCGTCAGCTGTTGGGTTCTCTTCCCAGTGATAATCCAAGCCCATCTCACCAACACCAACCACGGCTGGATCAGCCAATTGGTCACGTAGGGTGGCTTCAGCAGCAGTATCAAATTGGCGGATATCTTCTGGTTGCCAACCAACGATTGCATGGATCCCTTCAAATTGATGGGCAATTTCTAGAGCACGTTGGTTACCCTCAAAATCATACCCGACCAAATTCATCTCTACAATGCGATATTCACGCGCGCGCGCCCAGTAAGCCGCTACATCATGCCAGAAACGATCATCATTCAAATGTGTATGTGTATCAAAAGCGTCAGCGGGACGCTTGGTTGGATCATAAATTGCCATAGTTTTATCTCTTATCTTCTATATCTCTGTTTGGGAAATTCCCACTAATACCCATTTTACCAGACTATTCATCCTTATTCAGTGAAATTGGCAAAGTTTCTGGTTTGATGAATGATTCAGTTGGCAATGCTGCCTATTGATTGTCTGGCAACGCTCAACCACGAATCGCCCAACCAGTTGATGCATACTACAAAATGTGATTTGTTACTAAAATTTAATCGTACGTTACCCTTGAGACGAGTAGAATAGGCTAAGTAATATTTGAAAGGAGTCGCGATCAAATGGCTATCAAAAAAGGCATGTGGCCTGGTATTATTTTAACCTTTGTACTCGCCCTGGCAGCAAAGTTGCTCGTTCAATTCATCCCCCAACTAGGTGCTGAAGCCTTGGCGATGCTCATCGGCATCGTTCTTGGTAATACCATTTTTAACGATTCAAAATGGAGTTTAGGCATCAAATGGGCTGAAAAATTTCCTATTGAAATTGGTATCGCGTTACTGGGTTTAACCGTAACCCTAGCAACGATTGAAACGTTAGGTTGGTCTGGCGTAATCTTTATACTCTTACAAATGACCTTAACCATTATTTTCGTGATGTGGCTTGGGGGCCGTATTTTCAAAGTTAGTCCTGAAGCAGCCATGCTAATGGGTGCTGGCAACGCGGTCTGCGGGTCCTCGGCCATCGCCTCAGTAGCACCAGCCATTGGTGCCACTGATGATCAACGTCGGACCTCAGTCGCTACCGTCTCAATTATGGGGGTCATTTTATTGCTGGTTTTACCCTTCTTAGGTCCGAACTTGCTACATCATGACAACTTATTAGTCGGTGCTTTAATTGGTGGCACAGTGCAATCAGTGGGGCAAGTTGTCGGCACGGCGGCGCTAGTGAATCCTACCGTTGTGACTTATGCCACCTTATTCAAGATGTTACGCGTCATCCTCTTGTCTGTCGTCGTTGTAGCCCTTTCTAATCATGCTCATAAGCTGCAAAACGCAACCACCGCGACGCCTCAATCGGGGTTCAAATTCAAGGCACCCTGGTTTGTCACAACATTTGTCATATTGATGCTCCTAGGATCGGTTATGACTTTACCAACCCTGCTTACCGGTACGGCAAAATCAATTTCTGGTTTCTTCGGTGTTGTGAATTTGGCTGGCATTGGTTTGAATTTAAAATGGACAACCATCAAGGCAGCCGGTGGTAAATTCTTCGGTTACGGTCTGGTAATCATTATTTTCCAGGTTGCTTTGGCCTTATTGTTAATTTATACACTGATGCATTAACCGCAAACCTACCTGTCACTCAACCACCATTTTTAAAGCACGCGCGCATGCGGGCACTTGGCTCCTATGTGCGGGTGCTTTTTGATTGCTTTGACCGGGGGTTAGATATTGTGGTTTACCCCGTTAAGTTCTACAATAAGAAAATCTACAATTATCTCATTTGATAATGTCTATCCAAAAAATAAAATAACCGATACATCATGCCCACCTTCAGCAGCAGATGTATCAAAGAAGGAGATCTACTTATGCGTCAAGCAAAGTCTGCCTTTTGGCAAAACATTGTTGATACAGCCCACACACATGGTGAAAACACACCTTTCTTTTCCCTAGCGCCCATGGAAGCAGTCACTGATACTGTTTTTCGGCGCGTGGTTGCTAAGGCGGCAGCACCTGATGTCTTTTTAACTGAATTCATCAATGCACGCAGTGTTGCTCATCCTAAAGCTAAGTTTTCAGTCCAAGGTCGCTTGGCAGTCACTGAAGACGAACAAATGCCCATCGCCCAACTTTGGGGTAACCGGCCTGAAGACTTTATTTCAGCGATTGCAGAAGTTAAAGAACGCGGCTACCAAGCGATCGACCTTAATATGGGGTGTCCGGATGGTACGGTGATCAAGAATCACGGTGGCTCAGATTTGATTTTGCATCCAGCCGATGCAGCGCGGGTGATTGCTGCTGCTAAGGAAACAGGGTTGCCCGTCTCTGTGAAAACGCGTTTAGGCTTCAATAATCTTGACACTTACAAGTCATGGTTGCCATTCTTATTGCAACAAGACGTACAATTATTGACCGTGCATTTGCGCACCCGGAAGGAAATGTCCAAGGTACCCGCTCATTACGAATTAATTGATGAAATTATCGCCATGCGCGATGCGATTTCACCAAATACTTTACTGCAAATCAATGGTGACATTGCCGATCGCGCTGCTGGATTAAAGCTAGTCCAAGAGCACCCGGGGATTGATGGCATCATGATTGGTCGGGGTATCTTTAACGACCCTTACTGCTTTGAACATGAGCCTAAAGAACATAGCTTGGCCGAAAATCTTGAATTGTTGCGCATGCAACTAGATTTGTATGACGAATTCACTGCTAATTTTGGTCCGATGCACTTCCAAAAATTGAAGCGTTTCTTCAAGATCTACGTACGTAATTTTTCCTATGCCTCAGATTTGCGGATGGCTTTGATGGACACTAATTCAACGACTGAAGTTCGTGAAATTTTGGCCAAATTTGATCAGGAATGGGCAGCTCACAAAGCTGCTTCAGTTACCGCCTAAAAGGAGCTACTATGACTGATATTGTGCGTTGCGCTTGGGTTAATAACTATAAGCAAAATGATTTAATGACTGCTTACCATGATAATGAATGGGGGCGCCCCTTTCACGGCGATGATAATCAATTATTCGAATTGCTGACACTCGAAATTTTCCAAGCCGGCCTGAGTTGGGAAACCATTCTTAACAAACGGGCCAACTTTAAGGCCGCCTTTGCGAATTTCGATGTTGATCGTGTGGCTAGTTTTACTGAAATTGATTTTGAACGCTTAATCGCTGACGCTGGTATTATCCGTAATCAGTTAAAAATCAAAGCTACCATTAACAATGCCCGCGTTATCCAGGCCATGCATCATCGTGATGAAAATTTCGTCGACTACATGTGGCAGTTCACTGAGCAACAAGTTATCGATCATGCCATTGTTGTAATGGCAGACATCCCCGCCAAAAATGCCTTATCCGAAAAGGTAGCTAAACAAATGAAGCATGATGGTTTTAAATTTACCGGTCCAACGTCAATGTATTCCTTCTTGCAAGGGATGGGTGTCATCAATGACCATGAAATAAACTGCGCATTCAATCTCAATCATGCCTAAATCATGAAAAACCAAGGGAGTCCCCCTTGGTTTTTTTACGAGTGGCCATATGCTTGACTATCTTGTGGAATTTAACGAAAAAAGGTACCCTAATATCACAAATAAGAAGTTTTACCGGGTCCCCCTCTGCTAGACATGCCGGAGCAATCAGACCCCCTTCTTAAAGCATTACTCTTGAAAGTTGGTATATATTGATGGAACGTTTTATTGATCGCACCTATGACCACATCCCCGCACAGACTGATTTTGTGACCCGTCAATGGTTGGACATTCCTTACATGGAAGGTCCCCGTCACACCCTTGATATTTACCTACCAAATGAAGTGCATGATGCCTATCCCACGATCATTGATATCTACGGTGGTGGTCTGATCCTGGGTGAAAAGAGCTCTCACAAGCTCGAACCAGCCTTACGCCTATTAGAAAAAGGATATGCTGTGGTTAGCATCAATTATTCATTGATTTCCCAAGCTCCTTTCCCGACCCAAATTTTGGAAGTGAAAGCAGCCATCCGTTGGGTCAAAGCACATGCCAGTGAATTCAACTTTGATGCCGCCCGCATTGCCTTGATGGGTGAATCTTCAGGGGCCCATCTGGCATTGCTTGCTGGCGTAACAGCTGACCAGACGATGAACGAACCCCTTTTCGGACAATCACCAACGCAGTCAACAACGGTGCAAGCGATTATCGCACTATACGGTCCATATGTTTTTGATCAGTTTAATGCACAATTTGCTGAAAACAATGTGACGCCAAAATACGATGAAACAGGGGCTGCTGATTCATTTGAAGCCCAAATGTTTGGTGGCGTGGCCCCAGTTGAGGTGCCTGAGCAAGTTCGTTTAGCAAATCCTGCCACCTATTTCTCAACTGAAATGCCCCCAATTCTAGCCTTTGCCGGCACAGCGGATCCCGTCGTACCCGTACAACAAACTGAAAATATGATTACGGCCGCCCGCCAATTAGTTGCTGATGACCAGGCTGAATTGCATATCGTCACCGGGGGCGTGCACGGTCCCAATGATTATATGACCCCAGCAATGACTAATTTGAAACTAGCTTTTCTTGAAAAGTGGTTGTAATCGAAAAAAGGTTAGCGTCATACATGACACTAACCTTTTTATGGCTATTTTTAATTTAAAAATCAATCAGCTCACTGATTTAACGCTTTTTTAACAAGCTACTTAACAAAACGCGCTGCCACAATCATCATCACAACATACCAAACCAGTGCAATAAGCGTTGGTCCCATGGTGTCAGCATTAAACAACAAAGTTCCCATAATTGCCAACAAGAAAATGATAGTAAGGTAATTGGTAACTGGTGCGCCCGGCATTTGGAAATGTTTAGGGCTAGCTGCATATTCAGCTGATTTACGGAACTTAATATGCGCAAATACCAACACGATGTAAATACCCACGAAGGCTTCTGAAGCGACCGAAGTAATCAGATCAAAGGCATTGCTTGGGAATAAATAATTCACAATAATCGCAAATGCTGCCAACCCTGTTGAAACATTCAAGGCATGAACCGGGATGTATCGACGATTTAGTTTACCAAGCCAACCCTTTTGTCCAGACAAAGCATACAACATGCGTCCCGTAGTAAACAAACCACTGTTCAACGATGACGCTGCCGCCGTCAACACAACGAAATTAATGACCGCCGCTGCTGACTTAATCCCAATCCCTGAAAAAACCTGCACGAATGGCGATTGTGCCGCACTGTAATTTGTCCAAGGCTGGATACTCATAATGGCCACCAATGCCCCGACGTAAAAAATCAAGATACGCATAATAATTGAGTTAATTGCCTTGGGAATTGTCTTTAATGGATCCTGCGCCTCGGCCGCAGTCATCCCAACGAATTCAATCCCCAAGAAAGCAAAGAAGACCATCCGAAAAGCTGCAAGTAAGTGCTCACCATGATCAGCAAAAAATCCATGTGACCATAAATTACTAATTGAAGCGACCCCAGCTGACGTCTTGACGTGTCCCAAAGCCATGATCAAGCCCGTGGCAATCATGGCAAGAATCGCCACAATTTTAATCATTGCAAACCAGAACTCCGCTTCTCCAAAGGCCCGCACCGCCACAATATTAACCATGTACAAAAGGCCCAATACAATAAATTCAAAAATCCAAATTGGCACCTGGGGGAACCAATATTGCATGTAGTAACCAATCGCGGTCAGCTCCGCCATGGCAATAGTAATCCAACCAATCCAATACGTCCAACCAATGACAAAACCGGCTTTTTTACCTAAATATTTATGGATAAAGCCCACAAATGTTGTTTGTGATGGGTCACTGAGTAACAATTCACCCAGCGCGCGCATCATCCAAAACATAAAGACTCCTGTTATGATGTACACCAGTAAAATTGCTGGGCCAGCCGCACTGATCGAGCGACCTGCTCCCAAGAACAACCCCGTTCCGATTGTTCCACCCAATGCGATCATTTCAACGTGGCGACTTGATAGGCCACGTTGCAGTTCATTATTCTCTGTTTCTGCCATGTGCTCTCTCATCTCTCCTATGTTTATATTGCTTCCATCATATCAAACTCCATTAGACCGAGCACATTTATCTCTTTTGTTTTATAATAAATTAACTTATCGAAAGTGGGCATGCATATGACAGTATTTAATTCCACCACCTGGCAAATTCTTGCTGAACAAGATCAACTGATTGAATTAACACGTGGGCAATTTGGCCTCGAGATCGAAGCCCATCGGATTACTAATGATGGCCATTTTAGCCGCCATCCCCACCCTGAATCAATTGCCCCCCGAGCTGTGCACCCCTATATTCAGACCGATTACAGTGACACACAGTCTGAATTAGTGACTGAGCCAGCTGGCAGTTTTACCGAAGCCCGTCAGCGGCTCGCACAATTACAATGGATCTTCCGCCGTGCGCTACAACCCAATGAAGCAATCTGGCCACTCAGCATGCCACCACATTTGGACGACACAGATTTAAATTGGCTTGATACAACTTTCGGTCGGCCATGGGTTCAAGATTATCGGGATTGGTTAAAGGTCAAATATGGTCCCACACATGAAGTCATGACGGGACCGCATATCAACTTTTCCATATCCGCAAACCTCATTGATGCACTGTTTGCTGCAGCGACCGAAACTGATAAAGTTGCCTTTACTAATGCGCTTTACTTCCGGTTTGCCCAAAACTTTGCTGCTCACCGGTGGTTGTTTGTCTACTTATTTGGCGCCTCACCATTTAACTTCAATACAACTGATTCACGCATTCCAAATGATCTGACGCAACCAGTCCGTTCAATTCGTGACAGTGAATACGGCTTTACTAATGATCCTGACATTCATCTTGATTACGATGTCGATCTGGCGCACTCCATCGCTGTGATGAAGCAATACATTAAAGCCGGTCAGTTATTCTCGCCGCATGAATTTTATGGCACTGTCCGCTTCAAGGGTTATGAAAACGAGGACAAATTACTCACTAACGGGGTAAAATACCTAGAATTACGGGTCCTAGATACTGACCCATTTAATCCCATGGGTATTCCTCGTGATGGTCTAAATACGATCCAATTGTTGTTGATGCAGTTTATCGTCTCTGATCGTCAGTATACGCCGGCTGAACTACATCATTATGATGCTTTGGCCAAAGCAGTCGCGTTACAACATCCCCGGGAACCGCTGCCGGCTGAATTACTCGGCGAAGCTTTGACCCTTCTCGAGGATTTACGGGAAATCGATGGTTACTTTAATCTGAACCATGCCGGTGATTTGGAAGTGATGGAAGATCGCCTATTAAATCCCTCCCATACCTTAGCAAATCGCCTCATAAGTGTTGCTCCCACTGCCGAAGCACTACACCAATGGGCCATCGATCAGGCCACGATACGCCAAGCGGACTTCCATAAGGCCACCCTTTTAGATGCTAATAGTTTATTTGTCGCGGCACCCTTACGTGACTTGCACATTGCGGCCTTAGTCCATGGTGCAAAGGTCCTGTCTGCCAAAGATGACGAACTAATTCTAAGCGTTGGCGACCATCGCGAGGTGATCACAACCAAGCAAGAACTCTTTGACCTATTTCCTGAATTAAAGCAGGACTAATTTACTGACTATTTATAAGTAAGATGGTAAACTGATTTATTAGTAAAATATGATGAATTAAGAGGTCACTGAAAATGGCAGTTAAATTACATGATTTTGATTTTGCAAAGTGGGATACGTTCCTGGCTGAAATTGAAGGCGAGACCGTGAAGTGGAACTCAGGCATTGGTGTTGAAGAATACCCCGTCTACGATCCCCGTATGTATGCCTTAGCAAAAGAATTTGAAGCGTCTGACTTCTTTGATCAAAGCTTCCAACGTACTTTATTTCAAAAAAAGCATGAAGCAATTACCGAAGAAGAAGTTGATGAAATTTCACGTAGTTCCGCGGATTTCTTCGATGTGCGCGCGATTACTTCAATCGTGATTTATAATGAGCGCCATATGAAAGGGATGTGGGCGGCCATGACGGAAAAGGGAATTTTACGTCGCCTCCTCCAACGTCTCCACAGCCTAACACCGGCAGAATTCCCAATTTTCTAAAAATATACTTATCAAGCATGTCAATGAATTTTGACATGCTTTTTTGTTGGTGGTGCGATCAACATGATTGTTTCATTTGTGTTACAATATTAGCAATGTTAATCAAAGGGGATGCTTATGAAATTAACTAAGGGGCTCACAGCCTTACTCATTATTGGTTCACTAACTACTGCAGTAGCAACAACGACGCGTGTTTTCGCTGCCGATAGTTCAAGCAGTAGCACCAGTTCAACCAATGTCCAAACAACCGCTCTTTCAAAATCTTATATTGTGTATGGCGCTGGTGCCTCTAACCACACCGAAATTGCTAACGTCCTTGGGGCAACCAACGATTACACGGCACTAACAACCACCGGGACTGACGCATCATATATCGGTCTTTCAGGTGTAGCAGACAGTACCATGATCAGTTCAGTTTCGCTCACACCAGCAACCACTGGTGCTGGTACGTTAGTCAATATCAAAGATTATGATGGTCAAAATAACATCACCACCGTCACTTCACAGCAGTATGCGATGGCCGCCACCATGGCCGGTGTCAATGATATTATCATCAACGTGACCTCAGATAAATCCGTCACTGGCGAAGCTGCTTTAGCCGGTGTCTATAAGGCGCTGGCCGCGGATGGTATTAGTTTGAACGAGGAAAACACACAAGCCGCTAATTCAGTACTTTCAGCCACGTCAGACGCCATTGCTGACAATTCTGATGACAAGTCTTATCCTGGTAAGCTGACGTCAGCGGTGACTGACACCTCCGCTGATTTAGCCGAGAAAAAGCAGGCTGGTACCACGATTACCTTGAATATTATTGGCAACACATTGAATACAAACCTTGAAAAGCAAGGTATCGCTGATCAAACTTCTGACACCGCAAAAACCGCCATTGTGAATTCCTTAAAACTGGTGGTTAATGCGCCAATCTCGGATTCAAAGTCATTCGTTGAAAACGCACAAAATTTGGCCGATAAGCTGAAAAATTCAACCGGTGATCTGATGGCTAAGGCCAAAGATTTTGCCAATTCTGCTGATGCTAAACAAGCTACAAATTGGTTCGTTGAACATGTGGTGAATCCTGTGAAAATTTGGATTCAGAGTATTTTTTCTAAAAATTAGTCATCAAGTGCGTACTGAGCACGTTGCTAGTTGGCTAAATTTAATTTCATTAACTAAAAAACTCCCGTTAGCAACGTTGCTAACGGGAGTTTCATTTTTAATACTATAAGCTAGCCACAAAGCGCGCAAAGGCATGTTGGCCTACGGAATCACGTTTGAAGACACCAGCATCCTCCAGTACTCGCACAAACACTTGCCCAACCGCATTGCGCACATACTCATCAACAGCTTCCCCGTGATAGTTAGCCTTTAATTCATCGGCCCACGCTTGGTGATATTCCTTAACAAAATCGACTTCACCCAAAACATAGCGCTGCACATCAAATAATTCTGACTTTAACCGGGCCGGCAAAATAGCCAATCCCATAACTTCAATCAAGCCAATATTTTCCTTCTTGATGTGTTGCACATCTTGATGGGGATGAAAGATACCATCAGGGTGTTCAGCAGACACATTGTTATCACGCAAAACCAAGTCCAACTCATATTGGCCATCACGCATCCGCGCAATTGGCGTAATCGTATGGTGTTGGACACCCTGAGCATCCACCGCCTGGACTTGCACCGTTTCATCTGAATAGGCTTGCCACCGCGTCAATACATGCGTTGCTGCCTTAACTAATGTGTCACTGTTCGTGCTACGCAACCGTAACACGCTCATGGGCCACTTCACAATTCCTGCTTCGATATTAAAGCCAGGTATCGTGATCACCTTCTCAATTGGGGCCAGCGCCATCGGAAATTCATGGCGACCACCTTGATAGTGATCATGGCTCAATAATGAACCCCCAACAATTGGCAAATCGGCGTTTGAACCCACAAAGTACTCTGGAAATTTAGTCACTAAGGTCAATAAATTCACAAAGTTCGTCGCATCAATATGCATATTACGGTGCTCTGGAGCGATGAAAATCGCATGCTCATTGAAATAAGCATATGGTGAATATTGCATGCCCCAAGTTTCGCCGTTCAAAGGTACCCGCACAATCCGATGCTCGGAACGGGCTGCCCATCCCAAATGGCCAGCGTAGCCTTCATTTTCCATACATAAAACACACATGGGATAGGTCACTGATCGGGTTTTTCCGGCCGCGGCAATCGCCTTAGGATCTTTTTCCGGCTTAGACAAATTAATCGTAATTTGAATTTGACCGTACGCACTTGGTACCGTATATGCGATATTTTGTGCGATGGCTTGGGTTTTAATGTAATCCGTTGTCTTGGCGAAATTGAAATAATTATCAGTAGCCAAGCGCGGGGTCACCCGATAATCATTCCAGAACTGGCGATTGACTTGACTCGGATAGGGTGCCAACAAGGCCATCAATTTTGAACCTAAAATTTCACGATCGGTTAATGAATCGGCAATCGTTTTATTGGTAATCGCAACTTCAACGAGTTGATCCCGCAATGCCAGTAAGTCATGCGTCTCCTTCGCTGGCTCATGTGTTAAGCCAACTAGTGCATAGACTTGATTGGTCACCACCAACTCATCTAGCTCTTCTAGAAATGGGCTTTTTGCGATGACTAATTCCGCAAATATTTGTGCGACATTCTTCATAATCATACTCCCAAACTACGCCTCAAATTAATCAAGCGCCTTAGCGCCATCACCAATTTCAGCCACATAAAATGATGGTGCGTAACCCACAACCTCTTCATACTTAGCAGCGACAATGGCTTCCAGGTGCGCCACTTCATCCTTGTTAACTAAGGCGATGGCCGTTCCACCAAAGCCGGCACCAGTCATACGAGCACCCAATACTCCGGGAACTTGTTGCGCGGTTTCAGCCAAAGTATCCAATTCGATACCGGTGACCTCATAATCATCTTTCAATGATGCGTGTGAATCGTTGATTAATTGTCCAAACAATACCAAATCATTAGCCTTCAAGGCTGCCACAGCTTCCTTAGCACGAATGTTTTCATACACAGCATGTCGACCACGCTTAATCAACAATTCGTCATCAATCAAGTCAGTATTAGCATCAAAGGTTGCCTTGTCTAATTCACCCAAATTTTGGATATCCAACTTGGTTTGAAGACGTGCTAACGCTTCCTTGGTTTGAGCAACGCGTTCATCATACTTTGATTCCGTCAACGCCCGTGGCTTATTTGTGTTCATAATGACGATGACATTATCACCGAAAATCGCCGGCACTAACTCATACTCCAACGTATTGGTATCGAGATAGATAGCCTTTTCAGCTTCCCCAAACCCGATCGCAAATTGATCCATGATACCGGTTTGCACACCGATGTAGTGGTTTTCATCACGTTGGCTCACTTGGACCATGGTCAAACGTGGCACGTCTAAGGCAAACAGACGATCCAAGACAACACTAATCAACAATTCAAGTGATGATGATGATGACAAACCTGACGCTGTTGGAATTGTACCATTAACGGCCAACTCAAACCCATGATCGAAGCTGTAACCTTCAGCACGCAATTCAATCAACAAACCCTTAATAAAGTTTGGCCATGCATTTCCTGCCAATTTTTCTTCATCGTTGATATCGAATGTAACAACGCCTTGATCAGGAAAGTTTAAGGAATAAACTTTGACCAAATTATCTTCACGACTACTAGCCACACCAAATGTGCCAATTGTAATTGCAGCTGGAAAAACGTGACCACCATTATAATCAGTGTGCTCACCAATTAAATTCACCCGCCCAGGTGAAAAGAAATGGTGGGCTGGCTGGTGGCCAAATTTATCAGCAAAAGTTCCTTCTAACTCAGTAAATATTTGATTATCCATGATTTTAACCCCTTGTTTTTGTGTATTGATTAAAGATTCCAACTCACCTCAAACACAATTAATCATATAATTTACTAAACAACACCATTAGTTTACCATTTTGTTTCTCGAATGCAAACCCGAAAATAAGCCACTGCAGATGGTTGGCTTGGCAAACCCATCCTGGCCCAGCTTAGCGCTTAATTTGTTTCTTAGTAAACGTTTCCCGATAAATCAACTGTGTCGGAATGGTCACCCAACTGACCCAATCACGATTCTTCCGCGCCAAGTCTTCTGCTAATCGGACTGCCGCATGGCCAATCTTAAAGTGTTCCAAACGTACCGTCGTGAGGAGTGGCGCAATGTAATTAACTAATTCTAAATCACCAAATGAAACCACACTAATGTCCTTACCAGGTACAAGATTATACTCTTTTAATACTTTAAGTACCCCCACAGCCAATGGATCCGAAGCTACAACAATTGCATCCAATTTTGGGGCTTCGTGCATTAGTTCCTCAGCAGCATCAACCCCAAACTGAGGATCCCAAGACCCCGATTTTACAATTGGTGTCAATCGATGCTCACGGCACCACTGATAATAGGTAGTGGTACGAATATCTTCAGCGACTTGCCGCACTTGCCCATCTAAATCAACCAGATCATTTTGTCCGGTCACTAAAGCAATATTTGGCTGAGCCGTAGACCGTAGTTCATCTAAAATACGCCGGGTCATTGACCCTAAATTAGGGGTCACATCGTCGATATCGTCATAGTGCACACCACCAGCATCAACCAACACAATATTTTGATTGATCGCTTTGAGCTCATAAACCGCCGCCCGTGAAATTGGACCCGTCACAATCAAGGCATCGTAATTGCGCAAGCGTGACAAATCAACCCCTTCGATGAAACGAGCTGAGTAGGCCACATTAATCCCCCGCCGCTGTGCCTCTTCATAGATGCCTTGTTTAATGTGTCGCCAATAGTCATCATTATTTTCACGCTCCAATGAATGACTCATCAATAGAGCCACTGAAAAATGATGCTTATCAGGCGCTTTCTTCTGTTGACGCGTGCGATAATTGTATTTATTGGCAATGCGATTGACACGTTCCCGCGTCTCATCCGTCACTGACAAAGTTGTATCTGCATTCAAAATACGCGAAACCGTGGCCGCTGAAACCCGCGCTTCTTCCGCAATTTGACGAATTGTCACCATCTGCTCAACCTCCTGGTAAATGTTTACTAAGGTAAATTTTAACGATAAATTGCCCAGATTACAACTTAATTGCCCGTTATAGCAATAATTCACAAGGTAAACATTTAGTTAGAACGCTATTGTTCAAAAAAATGTAAGCGCTTACTATGATAGTTGTGAAAGATTCCAACTTTATTTAAACACATGTAGTAGCAGCAGCTTACGGGATTGAGCTTATTTTGAGGGAAGTATTATGGAAAAGATTAATAAAGTGCCTGTTAAGTCACGACTGACCTACTCGATAGGTGCATTCGGACACGACATGTTTTATGCGACACTCGGAACATATTTCATTATGTTCGTGACCTCGCACCTTTTCACTGGAGATAGCAGTGCTGAGGGAACTAAGATGATCGGGTTAATTACCCTGATTATCGCTGGTTTGCGTTTCGTCGAATTAGCCATTGATCCATTTATTGGAAATACCATCGACAACACGCAAACACGTTGGGGCCACTTCAAGCCTTGGATTGTGGTCGGTGCGACCATCGGTTCAATCGCCTTGGCGCTCTTGTTTACCGATTTAGGTGGTTTGAACAAGTCAAACCCAACTTTGTACCTGATTTTATTCGCCGTACTCTATATTACAATGGATATTTTCTATTCATTTAAGGATATCGGTTTTTGGTCGATGATTCCTGCCTTGTCATTTGATTCACGTGAACGTGAAAAGACAGCTACTTGGGCCCGTGTTGGTTCAACCATTGGTGGTAACATCGTCGGTGTCATCGTGATGCCATTCATCTTGTTCTTCTCAATCAATTCAAACAACGGTCAAGGTGATAACCGCGGTTGGTTTGCCTTCGGTTTGATGATTGCCTTAGCATCATGGATTACGGCCTTAGGCGTTGCCTGGGGAACTAAAGAAGTTGACTCAGATCTACGTAAGAACACCAAAAAGACTTCTATTAAAGACGTCTTCGGTGTGCTGTTGAAGAATGACCAATTAATGTGGTTATCACTCTCTTATGCCGCTTACACGGCCGGTATTCAAATCACTAATTCACTAGAACTGTACTACTTTACGTACATCTTGGGTAATGCGTCACAGTTCTCAATTTTAGCAACAATTAACACCTTTGTTGGTTTGTTTGCCGTTTTGGCATTCCCACCAATGGCGCAAAAGTTTAACCGTCGTAACGTTTTCTTCATTGCCATCGTCATTCTGATGATTGGTATCGGTATCTTCTTGACTGCCGGCACAAACCTCTGGATGATCATCTTAGCTGCTGAACTCTTCTTCATTCCACAACCATTAATTTTCTTGGTTGTCTTGATGACTTTGACGGACTCGGTTGAGTATGGGCAATTAAAGATTGGTCACCGTGACGAATCTTTGACTTTGTCAGTTCGTCCATTGCTTGATAAGCTTGGTGGCGCACTTTCGAACCTAGTCGTTGGTTTGACTGCCGTTTGGGCTGGTATGACTGCCGGCGCCACTTCTAAGACAGTGACTGATCATGGCGTGACGATCTTTAAGTTTATGATGTTTGGTGTCCCAGTCATCTTGATTCTGTTTGGAACATTTGTGTTCTGGCGTAAGGTTAAGTTGGACGAGAAGATGCATGCAGACATCGTCGACCAACTTGAGCAAACTTGGGGTAAGGAAGTGACTGTTGAAGACACGAGCATTGCTCTGACAACCACACCTTTCTACGCACCAGTTGCAGGTGAGTTAGTGCCTTTGGAATCTGTTTCAGATCCAAAATTTGCTTCCGGTGAACTCGGCCCTGGCTTTGGTATCAAGCCAACGGATGGACAAGTCTTTGCACCATTCAGCGGTACGGTTCGGGCTACCTTTACGACCCGACATGCCTTGGGTCTCGTTTCTGACACGGGTGTCACCGCTTTGATTCACGTTGGAGTCGGTACGGTGAACATGCAAGGAACCGGCTTCGTCAACTTTGTTGATCAAGGTCAACACGTTGAAGCTGGCGACTTGATTATGGAATTCTACCAACCAGCTATTCGTGATGCTGGTTATGATGATATTGTGATTGTGACAATTACCAATGCAGCTGATTTGACAGCGATTACGGCTGAACAATCAACTGGACTGGTAACGGCATCAGATCGTATTTTAACCATTACTAATAATTAGTAGCATGGCGGGTGACGCAATTCGTCACCCGCTTTGTTTGTTATATTGAAGCAACCTGTTGTTTCATTCAGGAGGAGGACCAGCACATGACCGACAACTTTGATCAAATTATCGCCCGCAAGGATTGGGAAAACCCAGGTGTCTTGCATGTCAATCGGCTACCAATGCATACTAAAATGACTTACGACGAGACGCCACACTCATTAAACGGTCACTGGCAATTCCAGTATTTCAAGAATATTAACGAGGTACCGGCGGCCTGGTTGGATGATGATTTTGTAAGCACAGACCTCATTCCAGTACCCAGCAACTGGCAATTAGCGGGCTATGATGCCCCAATTTACACCAATGTTGCCTACCCAATTCCGGTGACGCCACCGTTCGTACCAGCCGATAATCCTGTCGGGGCCTATACCCACGTGTTTGATTTGCCAGCAGAATGGTTAGCCACTGGCGAAACCCATATCACTTTCCATGGTGTGGGCTCTGCATTCTATCTCTGGGTTAATGGTACTTGGATTGGTTACTCAGAAGATAGTCGGTTACCGGCCGAATTTGATCTTTCAGCTAGTTTAGTTGCCGGTGCTAATGTTATCAAAGTATTGGTCTTGCGCTGGTCAAAAGGTACCTATTTTGAAGATCAAGACATGTGGCGTATGTCAGGCATCTTCCGCGATGTTGAGTTGCACCACCTCCCCACCGTGCGTTTAGCCGATTTTACGATTAACACCGATCTGGACGCCGACTTTGATGATGCTAAGGTCGTGATTAAGGCCTTTACCAATATTGCCGATGCTTCTGGCTATCAGGTTCAAGCTGCTCTATATGATCATGAAGAGCTGGTCGTCACTGATAAGCAAGGCATTGATACGCAAGTGGTCGATGAACGCGGTTACGACCAAAAGCACTTTACGATCACTTTACCAGTACGTCAGCCAAAACTTTGGTCCGATGAAACACCGTATCTATATGATTTGCAATTATCATTACTAGATGATGCCGGCAATGTACGCCATACGGTCAGGCAACCCGTTGGCATCCGCCAAGTCAGCATTGAAAATGGTCAATTACTGGTCAATGGTCAGGCAGTCCTAATTCGTGGTGTGAATAAGCATGAATTTACCGCCACGACCGGTTATTATGTGGATGAAGCAACCATGCGCCAAGATATGACGCTGATGAAGCAAAATAATTTCAACGCGGTCCGTCTGTCACATTATCCCAATGCTCAACGTTGGTATGAATTGGCTGATGAATACGGTCTATATCTAGTGGATGAAGCCAATATCGAAACACATGGCATGACCCCAATGAACACCCTCACCAATGACCCACGTTATTTACCGCTGATGAGTGAACGGGTGACGCGCATGGTCCAGCGTGATTTCAATCACCCATCAGTCATCATTTGGTCGCTGGGTAACGAGTCTGGCTATGGCCACAATCATGCAGCCTTATACAACTGGTTGAAGCAAACAGATCCTAGTCGACCTGTGATGTATGAAGGGGGCGGTGCCAATTCACCAGCTACGGATATTATTGCACCCATGTATGCCCGAGTGGAACAAGACCAACCCGATCCAAGCGTGCCTAAATGGTCATTAAAGAAATGGATTGGCCTGCCTGGTGAGCAACGCCCGCTTATTTTAGTTGAGTATGCACACAGCATGGGTAACAGTTTAGGTGGTTTCATGAAGTATTGGGATGCTTTCCGCAAATATCCTCGCCTACAAGGTGGTTTTATCTGGGATTGGGTTGATCAAGGCTTACTAAAAACCGAGGCAGATGGTACGAGTTGGTATGCCTATGGTGGCGATTTTGGTGACACACCAAATGATCGCCAATTTAGTTTAGATGGCTTACTCTTCCCCGACCGTACACCTAAACCAGCTCTACAAGAAGTGAAGTATGCGCAACAATATTATCAATTTAAGTTGCAACGTAATCCACAAGGCGTGGCTACAGGCTTCACTGTCCAATCTGAATTCTTGTTTAAACAGGCAACCGATGTGTTGACATATACTATTTTGGTGGCCGGTAATGCAGTGTTCACGGACACCATCACGCTGACTTTGGCACCAGCTGAAACACTGGCAATTGCCTTACCAACTGATTTAGACTACAGCCAAGACATTGTCATCAATCTAACGGTGCACACAGCTACAGACACGGCACTGGTGCCGGCTGACTTTGAAGTGGCGCATGAACAATTCCGTATCAACGCTGCCAACAACATCATCGCAACTACGGCTACACCTGGTGCAACGATAGTGGTGGCAGGATCTGACATTGTCCTAGGTGAACAACGCATCCATTTTGACGCCACATCTGGTGAGTTAACGCAATGGACGGTGGCTGGCGCAGACAAATTGCTGCACCCGTTGGCCGATCAGTTTACCCGCGCCCCTTTGGACAATGATATTGGTGTCTCTGAGGTTGAGCATGTTGATCCTAATTCATGGTATGAACGTTGGCAAGCGGCCGGCATGTATGAATTAACGAAGAACTTGATCGCTTTTGACATTGTTCCCGTACGTGACGATCTCGTCTACGTGAATACGCAACACACCTACCATCACACTGTGAGCACCTTATTTACCGTGACTAAGCAGTACGCCGTGCATGGTGATGGGCGTGTCGATATCGAAGTCGATGTGACTCGCCAAACAAGTGCCCCTGCACCGGCACGAATCGGGTTAACTCTCCAATTAGCAGACAAACCAGAGCGTGTGCACTATTACGGTAACGGTCCCTTTGAGAACTATCCAGACCGGCAAGCCGCAGCCATTCGTGCCCCATTTGACTTGCCACTGGCCGACTTCTACACACCCTACGTTTTCCCAAGCGATAATGGTCTGCGGACTGAGGTCGCCAATGTCACCGTGGGTAGCTTGCAGGTGACGGCGTTGCATCGTCAACCATTTGATTTCAATGTGCTAGAGTACAGTCAGGCGCAACTCCATCAGGCTAAGCATCGTCATGAATTACATGCTGAACCAGGAGTTTGGCTTAACATTGATGGCTATCACATGGGCGTTGGTGGCGATGATTCATGGAGTCCTAGTGTCGCTCCGGAATATCTATTAACTGCGGAGCACTACCACTATGGTGTGACCCTAGCCATGCAAGATTAAATAATTAGCAAAAACGACTGAAGTCAGTGAATGACTTCAGCCGTTTTTTCATGATTATTTGTAAGCTTGCTTGATGATGATAATTTTACTTCAATGTCCCAAAATACGCCCGTAATCGTTGCCCAGCTTCCAAGATATCGGCTGTCGAAGCAGCATATGATATCCGTAACCAACCTGCCCCGCCGTCACCAAAGGCACTTCCTGGCATCAATCCTAATTGTTGCGTATGTGCTAGATCACGGGCTAATTGCCAATCATCATCGCCTAGACTCTCAGGTGCTTTGAACCATAGATAGAAGGCCCCCGCTGGTTGCGCATAGACCAGGTGCAATTCATCCAGCACGGCTACCAGCATATCGCGCCTTTTCTGATATTCAGCCTTCATCCCCGTCGTCACTGCATCATCTGCACCGGCCCCAAAGGCCTCGGCCGCAGCGGCGACACTGGCGTTTGGCAAAGCCGCCACGATCAGTTGATGCACCACTCCGATCTGATCACGAATGACTTGCGGAGCAGCAATGATACCAATCCGGTAACCGGTCATCGCATGCGTCTTCGAGACACCGTTAAATAAAATAGTTTGCTCCGGTAACAACGCCGCTAATGACACGTGTCTATTGTCGTAGACCAACTCTGAATAGATTTCATCTGAAATCACATAGACATCATATGCTCGTAACACCGCCACCAATGTCTGTAATTCACTTTCGGTATAAACGACGCCGGTCGGATTACCGGGTGAAGTGATGATAACCGCTTTGATTTGGGGATGCGTCTGCAAAGCAACCTCCAAGTCTGTGGCCGTCAACTTAAACCCGGTCGTGCTAGTATCAACGTTCACCACCTGGCCCCCGTTAAACGTTACGCCAATGCCATATTGTGGAAAGTTTGGCGTCGGAATCAAGACTGCATCCCCTGGATTCAAAAGTGCTTTGAACGTTGCATAGATTGCCTCCGTGACGCCAACCGTTGCCATTATTTCACTAGCTTCATACTGCGTACCATAATGTTTATTGAGAAACCGCGCAGCATTTTCTCGCAACGTGACCGTCCCATCATATGGTCCATAATGCGAATCATTCGCTAATACATCATGGATAGCGGCTTGTTTAATATGCTCGGGCGTATTAAAATCTGGTTCACCGATTGCCAGGTTAATGATCCCTGCGATCGTCTTCAATTCGTTAGAAAAGGCTAAAATAGCATTCGTTGATGTCCCTTGTACCAGCGGGTTTGCCTGGGTGACCAAACTAGGTTTTACTTGAATCATACGTGCCTCCCGCACTAACTACTTCAGCGTCCAAGCAGGTTGCTCCGCATCACCCCATGTCTTCTCGAGCCACTTCTCAGCCTTAGCTGTTTGGAAAGACTTCACCACTTCTTTGTACAGCTTCTTGTTGACATTCTTGTTAGTGGCTGCAAATTGGATGTACCACTTGTTTGATGTGCTGGTAACCGGCTCCACATAAATCGCTGATTGCAAATCAATCTTGGCATCTTTGGCAAAGTTAGTATTAATCACCGCAGCTCCAGCTGACTTATACGCTGCAGGAGTTTGATCAGCGGCGACTTCTTTAATAACTAGGTGTTTCTTATTTTCAACAATGTCTTTGAGTGTTGGTAAAGCGACCCCCGCTTTAATCTTAATCAACCCAGCTGACTGCAATAATTGCAAAGCACGGCCTTCGTTCGTAGCATCGTTTGGCACAGCAATTGTCTGCCCATCCTTAACTTCTGATACCTTTGATGCATTCTTATCGTAGAAGCGTAGTGGCGTAAACACGGTACGGCCAATTAACTTAAGTGCATGCCCATTTGCCTTGTTCCAATTCGTTAAGAACACTTGATTTTGATATGCATTCAAATCAATCGAACCATTCTTCAATGCAATGTTTGGTTGATTGTAATCTGTAAACTGCTTCGTCTTCAACGTGATGTTATACTTTTCTTTCGCGGTGTCAGCTGCAATCTTCCACAAATCATTATCAGCTGTACCCACGATTCCAACCGTGACAACCTTTTCCGTCTTGTTGCCAGCGACATGCGAGACACCAAATCCAATTGCACCAACTGCCACCACGCCAATAATGCCATACGTAACTGCCTTACTTACCATACTGCTATACCTCTAATCCTCATTTGCTTTTAAACAGAAAAAAGGAACCATCCCTACACACAAAAGCCAAAGCCTTTGCGTGTAGAAACGATTCCTCGTGATACCATTCTACTTCACCCATGATTTACAACATGAGCCTCCCTAACGAGCGGGCAGGATTATCCTGCCGATTCGCGTGTCCGATAACGTAGACCATCCCGTCATTGACTGAAAAATTCATCAATGCCAATCCCAGACCATCTTCGCGCATCCATCACGCAACATCTCTCACCAAACGATGTCTCTCTTGAGCGTTGTAGAAGCGGTACTCTTCTGTTCTTTTTGTTTATGAGAACTATATTAAATTGTGATTAGGATTTTGTCAACTAGATTGATGCTTTTAAACATGCACAAATTTAGCATGTGATTTCCGCTCTTCCCCCGTTGGTATTACCTGCCAGTCACCATATAGCTGAGTTAAATATTTTTCATAATCGGCTGGGACTTTAACTTGTGTGTCCTCAAATGGCATGAACACCGTATGATCAAATGTTGTTGTCGGAAAAATTTCGCGCATCCCATTTATTCCCTGCACAACATACAAACTGCGTGCAGTTGACCTGCGATGATACTTAGCATTAGTATGCTTGGCTAAACTACTTTGCCGGCGTGCCCATTGATTAGTTGTATGTATCTTTGCTAATAGAATAAACAACCACTTCAAATACCAATATGGTTCTTCACGTCGAATAGCTAACCGACGCGTACTATTACGCATCAAATCTAGATACTTCATTTGTCCATACTTCACTCGTTGACCGAACTTGCTTGTTGGCAGCGCATCAATGGGGAAAATATCGATGTAAATACCGTTATTAACCTTTGCCCACTCAGTCACTGCCATAGTGTGTGTGTTCGCTACCCGAGCATATGAGTAATACCAGTTGTCAGTATGTTCTAGGCTAAGCAGCTCCCACGCTTCTGATCCCGGTCTATAATGTTTCACAAAGAATTCATAGTCGTCGCGTGCTAACGCAATATCTGCGTCATCATCCCAAGGAATGAATCCCTGATGCCGGACCGCACCCAGGGCCGTACCACCAGTAACCACATAATTAATGTGTTGTTCATCAAAAAATCGAATCACGTCTTTCATGATATTCAGCATTTCCGCTTGAATATCAGTTAGTGAAATAAATTCTGTCGCTTGTTCTTCAATTGCCGTCATCGTTTTATACACCATTAAATTCCAAAATAAAATGTGTTCCTACTAAATATCTTAGCAGAAACACATTTCAATACATACGTAAATCTGACATATTCACGTAAACGATTCAATTGATTTAGTCCAAAGTGGCCGCTAAATCCTTAATATATTGCTTCAAAGCATCCTTTGTTTGTGGGTGCTCCAAACCAAATTCAATATTGGTCATCAAAAAACCAATCTTTGAACCGACATCAAATCGCTTACCCTTGAATTCATGGGCATAGACGTGTTGCCGTTGATTCAATGAATCAATCGCATCCGTTAATTGAATTTCATTACCCTTACCAGGAGCTGTGTGCTCTAGTTCTTCGAAAATCTCTGGCGTTAGCAAGTAACGACCAATGATTGCCAAATCAGAAGGAGCATCTTCTGGTTTAGGCTTTTCAACGAATGAGGTCACTTTGAAGAGGCCATCGCTGACTTCAGCTTCAGGGTTGATTACCCCATATTCAGAGACTTGCTCATGCGGTACCCGCATAACAGCCAATGTTGAATCACCCGTTTGCTCGTAACGATCAATCAATTGCTTGGTCAAAGGTACTTCGTCAGTCATCAAATCATCACCTAACATGACCACGAAAGGTTCGTCACCGATAAAGGCTTTAGCAGTCAATACGGCGTCACCCAAACCACGTGGGTGTGATTGACGAATGAAGTACAAGTTGATATCCGTTGTTTCTTCAACAATCTTCAACAACTCGTCCTTTCCCTTTTCTTTCAAGTTGTTTTCCAACTCAGGATTTGAATCAAAGTGATCTTCAATTGAACGCTTTGACTTACCATCCACGATCACGATGTCTTCGATACCTGAGGCCAACGCTTCTTCAATGATAAATTGAATCGTTGGCTTATCAACAATCGGCAACATTTCCTTAGCTAATGCCTTAGTAACAGGCAAAAAACGTGTCCCCAACCCTGCAGCTGGGATAACAGCTTTACGTACTTTTTTCGTAACTAATTTTTCTCTTAAACTCACTTCATTATTTTTTCTACATAGTTAATTATTATTAGGATTAATCAATTCATTAATATAATCCATAGGGATATCTATAGGAGAATCTATTTTGTAAAGATACCGCTTTGGAGATGACTTCCAACTTGACGCAGATAAAACTCTATAATGATTTATCGAGAAATTGGTAGCTATCTTTACATTAGTATATCTATCTAATATAAATGCAGATCCTACATTATTGAGTATTTTTCTTGAGGTTGTAATCCATTTATATGGTGCATGAACCCCAAGCTGGACATCTCGTGGTGTGCGCGTTAAATCAACAATATATTTACGTGCTCCAAAATTTTTTAAATTAACGTTAACATCATTAATAGGATATTTATATGGAGTATTATTGATGTTGTTATATTTAAAATCATATACACGCAATTCATTAAGTGGTTTCTTGATATTTTTTTCATCAAAAATGGGCAGTACATTATACCCCAGAAGAGTTAATTCTGCTGATTCCGAGGAAAGTACTGAATCAATGATACCATTACCTTTTTCTAGAGGAAATATATATTCATCTGTATCAACATGAGTAAAGGTTTTCGCTTGTGGTAAGAAGCGTTGATGTGCCATTTCCAAAGCTGTATATTGTCCGTAATCAGAATCGTAGATAGGTACACCAGGTTTTGCTACCGGACCAAATTTAACTGTATAAGGTACAATAATTAATTTTTTGAGTTTTGGAATGTCTGCCAGACAAGTTGACATTTCTGTAATCATATACTTCGATGAATTATTATCAAATAGAATTAACGCATCAAATTTATCTACCCGTACATGGTATTCTACCCAGTCATGTAACCATGTGAGTTCTGTATCCTTAGTCATTGATCCAAAAACATTATGACCTCGCAATAATTCAAAATCTTTCGTATCGACTTCAAATTTACCCCTTGCATTTCCAAGCTCAAAATCAACAACAGCTTTATTTTGGGCCCTCAACGCATTACCATACTCATCTGAAAGTTTATAATAAACATTTGTAACCCTGGAGTGTTCAACAAACTCTGGTGATCCATTTATTAATTGACCATTAATTTCAATTTTTGCAAGATTCCAAATATTATATTCTCCATATAAAGGTGGCGAAACAAATGCAAGATAATTATCATCAGTAATCATTACATCATAAAATATTGAGTGCAGATCGTACTTTTCTAAGTAATCTTCTTGTTGATCTTTAGGCTGACGGGGTATTTTTCTTTCAAAGTCATTTGAAACTAACGGATGAATATTCTTTATAAATATCTCGGTCATCGTTTTACCTCTTTACTAGTGAGCGTATTCTTGAACACTGTTGGTTTAATAATATTGTCAGATACCGCCTTTTCTAAATTATATGCAAATACCTCAACAGGCATATTAACATCATAATTTGGAATTTCAGCTATCGAGTACTGCCACCACTTTAATTGAACTAATTTTTCAATTACTTTTTCAGGAAAACGATACTTAATTACTCGTGCGGGAACTCCTCCAACTATGGCATATGGTGGTACATCTTTCGTAACCGTCGCATTGGCAGCAACAACAGCTCCATCACCAACCGTGATGCCTGTTGAGACGAAGCTAACCCCTTCTCCAATCCAAACATCATTACCGATGATAACTGGCTGATAATTTCCCATGTCAAATTTATCGATTTGTGAAATAATACCGAAGTCTTTAAAATACTCATTAATATGTGTATTGTGACGCTCATATATAATGTTTGATGTAGTGAACTTTGTAACATCATGGTTCATTCCTAACACATGCACATTATTTGCAATTGATGAATATCGTCCAACGATTGTATTTATTGGTAGAGGACTTCTAACCATACTTAACATTCCAAGAGAATGAAGATTCTTATTTGAATAAAATTGCGCATATGGTTCAATGCTTGCATCTACATGAATTTTATATTCACTACCTTCAACCGGCGTAAATACTTTAAATTGTCTGAATAATTCCATGTTTTCTGAATTCATACGAAACTTCACATTAGCAAATGAATCAATGTCAGTTTTAATATTCTTATCTACAAATGAAACCATTATCTTCTTCCTATTCTAGCTATTACAGTATTTATACCCCATTGTTCATTAGCATTTCTACCAAATTTATATGTGAGTTTTTGAAGAACTGTATCTTTGAGTATTTGATTGATCCATTCGTTTGACTTATTTTCAAAGAAAGAGGCTTGGATTCTATGAGATTCAGTCGCAGAGAATCCTCGTGAATCTATCCAAATTTTTCCCATTTCTGAATTTATCTGGATCATAAAATTCCACAAAGCATGAAACATATAGTAATAAGCGAATTCATCATGTGTCTGGATATACAACACAAGAGCCTCATAAATCATATTTACAAACTGGCGTCCTGAATTATCGCCAATACCAATAAACCAATTGGAAATTCCTCGTGATTTTAGTACATTCCCATAACGTGGCGTTAGTACATGATTATTATCCAGAAGTGCATCCACTTTTTCCTCAAAATTATCACCCACAAACACTGTTGCGTCAATCCAAATACCACCATATTTAGCCAGTAACGCCACTCTTAGGATATCTGTCCAATGTGCAACATGATTCGGCAATAGTTTTTCAACCTCTTCAGGTAAATCAACATAATAACGATAATTTTCTTGTGTTAATACATGTATTGTATGTTTTGATATTTGTTGTTTCAACCTATTCACTGAAGTTTTTACAATTTCAGGTGCGTTTTCAATGCCTTGGGCCCAAAAAATGAAAATGGGTTTTTGTAATTCAGCTTCCCCTAATTGCATATTAGAAATTTTAGAATTTTGAATAATGGTCTTATTATTAGCAATCAACCATTTAAGTAATTCATAGCGGGCTGGCAACCACGTAATGTGTTCACGTGAAAATTCTTCCCTATCAATACCGAACACCGGAAATTCTGTCTCGCTTGAATTTCGAATACGTTTTGTCACTTCCCCCATCTTCTTCTCTTTATGAAGAATCATTGTATCAATGACAAATTGATTACTACTAACAATATCCAATTTATTAGTCAATACAAAACCAGCATCAAATAAAATTCGTTGAATCTTTTCTGGATATTGAGAAACCATACTCTCTTTTACTCGAATCTCATCACTCGAGAATTCGAGTAAATTTCCTAAAGTTGAATTTATTAAAGGATGTAAATCAAAGTATCCATCGAGGATACCTATGTTTTTAACAAATAGTTTCCCACTATCAGATAACCCTTTAAAGGCTACTCGCAATAAAACTGATTGCCAATCCGGTGATGGTTTAACCGGAATAGTAATAAATTTTCTCATACGTGCATTATTCGGCAGAACAACTTTAAACTGGTTCCACTGCTTTTCACCATTTTTTAAGATAGGCGTAACAGAAACAACAATTTCCGACCCACTTTTATTTACAATTTTTTCTTCTAATGATAACTCAGCTACTAACGTAAAAGATTTCGTGATATCCATTACGGACTCTGTATCCGATCGCCCTCCAGGAAAAATTGAGGCGTCTGCATTATCATTTGAAACAGATTCCATAACCAATCCACCATGATATTCGCTTACCTCTACACGCGACGACAGCATCGTGAGATCAAAGCCTATCAAACCCTCAATATTGGTTGTATGTGCTAAATTGATCTTTTTAATTTTTAAAGGAATTTGGTACATATGCATTCTCCCTAGCCCCATCAAAGATGGCTTTACCTTCTGACAACTATGTACGTTGGCATACCGCCAACAATTTAAAGCATTACAAGATTAATAATTTTGAAATCCAGTAATCTGCGCTAACTTTATCCAATGCTGAGACTTTCGAAACATTAATATTTCCTAGTGATCGTTGAATTTCGATTTCTTTAAGCTGTTGTAAAACACTCAATTCTTGATCATTGATACTATACCCACTCACATATTTCATTAGCAATAGGAACTCAGCTTCTGAAGATACGATTGGTCCTACGCGATAAAAATTCCGAGTATCATCAGGTAATTTTGAGAATAATAAATTATCTGCTTGAGAATAATCACCATAATGCATCAGTACCAATGGGTGTTGGTTAACTCGAGTGATTTCTTCAAGAATCTTACTAGTATTCTTTCTAAATTGGTCCGTAGAAACTAGTTGAACGTCTACTTTGGTAGCTTCAGTTTTAAATTCATCTGTAAATAAAAGATTTTGAACATGATTCATGTCAATGTGATCAGAAATAAATGAACTATCATTAGCTTCATATTCATCCAAATGGTTCAAATAGTAAACTAACTGTCGTTCATTGTCCGCAATCCATGGCATTTCAGAAAAGATTTCAGGGTAAAATCCTTGTTCTGAAACATATTCATCCTTGTCATACATCCAAGATATAACCGGTTTCTTCGTTAAGTAGAAATCAAACATGATACTTGAATAATCACTAATCAAAACATCCGTAACTGATAAGATCTCAGCAGCATCTAGATATTCTGGGATGAAGAGTCCCACATCAACTCCCGAACGGATCAGATCCTTATACGCATTTGCATGAACTTTTAATACGAGTTGATAATCTGCAGGAAGATTTTCTTTGATCAATTGATATTGTTTAATAAAATCTGCCGTTGCATTTTTAACCTGCTTATTATCGCCCCGCCACGTTGGTGCGTAAAGAGCAATTTTCTTTGTTGTATCAATTGGAACTTCTTTGGCTAATACATCCAACAAATAATTTTCTTGCTTCGCATTCAATACACGTTCCCAACGGGGATATGCAGCGATAACACGATTCACATTTTGAATATCTTTCAAATCAAGGGTATCCATGACTTTTGTCTCTGTGTAAAGGTTAGGATTCAAAAAGGTTGTTGCTTGGGCAAGCGACCGAATCACGTTGCGGTTAGCTCCACGTGTAGTCTTCATGTCACGACCCAAAGCCTTCAACGGCACACCGTGCCATAACTGAATAACACGTTGTCCCTCTCTACGTGCAAAATATGACATCATAGAGGTGTTCACAATAATATGCTTAGCAACAGCTAAGAAATGCCTGTATGCATCACTGTTATGCTGTACAAAAACAACATTTGGATACGCAATATATCGTGCCATTTGAGGTGTTAACTTAAGTGACTTTACCGCCCATACATGCAGATACTTTTGTTCAAGATCATTTTCAAGTATATGCTTAAAGACCGCATATGGATTATCTGTCATACCTGAACCAAAGAATGATTCATACAGGATAACATCATCTTCAATAGGTAGGAATTGACGAAAGTATGCATAATTATTGGTCTGTTTTTTAGTATTCGAATCTCGATACTTCTTTTTCCATTCATGAAGAATAGAATCTGAAATATTTTCAAAACTATGCACTTGTGCTTGAATAAACAGGGGGTGATTTTTGCGTGTTGTATCTGCAACAAATTTAAAGGTAGTATTTTCTAACTGCATAGGTGTCTGTCTACCCAGACGAACAATACTATTCCAAACTTTATTAAACACACCATCATACACTACAAAATTTAATTCTTTAGTTTCATTACCGGTAAAGTTCAGAGACTTCGGAATTCTAATTGTAGCCTGATACTGGTGATTAAGTTGTTCAATGTTTCCCACAGGTAATACTGCTTCAATAGTCTGCCCATCCTGTATTTGTACGTTAAGCTGGCGCAAAATCACGTCAGAATCCTCAAAAACCATCCTAATAACAGACTCTGGTACAAGAACCACCAAATCAACAGTATTCTCGGCTTCCAAAAATTCAGAAACTAACACTGGTCGATAATCAAAGTCGATCACTGTTTGTCCCAAATTATTTGTAACCACACTTATTGCTTGGTAATTATATTCAGAATATGTATTACCAATCGAAGTGGAAATTCCTATTTCTTTCGTTGAATTTATTTCTTCTAATCTAAACTGTTTAGTTGCGGGGCTATTGAATTTCACTTTATAAATTGCTAACGAGAATTGTGTATCAGAAATCTTGCCAAATTGATACTCGTTATTATTATCCATATTGTGCAGAATCAACCCACTAACTGGATTATCCAGAGTAACAATAAGTTCATGATTGTTAACATTCAATTTTTCAATGTTAGTTGTTGTTACATAATCAAATGCGATCAGAGCAAAATTGGTAGTTTCACCTAGTCCAATGCGATGCCCATTCTGCCTGATAGTCTGCCGATCAAATGCAGCTCGGTAACGGTTAACGATTTCTAAATTCGCTTCAACTCCTGCTACCCTAACCTGTACAGAAACTAATTGTGTATCACTCTCACCCAATGCACGGGTGATTGCCTCTGGAGTAACATAAAAAATAAGTTTTGTCTTAATATCCTCAATGGTTTCAGCTATTAATTGGCCTTCCGCAATTATTTGATTGTTAACAGTTAAAGCAACACTCATATCTTGGAATGTGTGTTCTAATCGGCCATTAACACTAATATTACTCTCAACCGTAAGTTGAATTAACTTGTCATCATGACGTTCTGCAGAAATTACACTTAGCCATCCGGTAATATCACCCGGTTTCAAATGATAATCTTCAAGATGTGCCACTTTTGAATATTGACTGGTTACAACAGTGCCATCAATGATTTCAGGATAGAAGACATCATTTTTCAGATCATTCTCTAACTCTGTCAAACTACGCCAATCACCCTGAGATGCTAGATGTAAGCGCAACGTATCGAGGTATGACATTTGATTAATAGCTTGTTTGTCAAATGTTTCTAAGAACCACTTCGCAGTAGACTGCAAGGAACGTTTGTACTCCCCACTAAGTTTCTGTTGAAGTTTAATATACATAGGGTAATCCATCGTCAAAACTTTAGTTTGATATTCTAACAAAGCTACCGGGTTACTCTTAGTGCCTTCAAGTGCCGCTTGAATAGCCACCAAACGATCATTCCAATTTGATATTTCAGTACGACGTTGCGTAATAGATGGCTTATTAGGATTACTACGAATACGCCAAAGATATACAGTACCTGGATATACATCAATTGAATTAGCCTTTGAAAAGGCTGGAACCGTTACTGGAATATCTTCATATAACATTGTTGGAAAGTGGAATCCTAATGCTGTGAACCAACTGCGCTTGTATAGCTTGTTCCAGGCAGTTGTGTCATAAACTAAAATTGGCGTCTCGGCTAAACTAGTCTGCTTAATCTCATGGGTAAAAATTTTACGATAAACACCCGAGATAATCTCTTTTCCATTTTTATACTGCTTAACACCACCGGTAATAATATCAGAACCCGTTTTTAATACCCGATCCAACATTTCTCGATATCCATTTTCAATTATGATATCATCTCCATCAGCAAAATTGATGTATTTACCTTTTGCATTGGCAAGACCCGTATTACGTGCCTCGCCTAACCCAGCATTTTCCTGATCAATCAATCGGAAATTGTCATACTGATCTTGGTAAGCTACCGCAATTTCTCGTGAACGATCATTTGAACCATCGTTAATCATCAATATTTCATGCTCCGTCAGCGCAAGTCCCTGATGAGTCAATGATTCCAAGAGTTCTTCAAGATAATCTTCCACATTATAAAATGTAACTATCGTCGTTAGATTAAGTTCTTCAGCTTTTTCAAAGCTAAACACTTCCATATTTTTTAAAACATAAATTACATGATCACGCTTATTGTCATCTACATTATTGGATACAACACTATAATTATTGTTACCTTGAACCTTGATATATAACGTATACTTTGTTCGTTTTAGGATGTTTTTTAAATCAAAAACCAGATAATTATCATTTATTTCATTCGCTGTTTGAAAATTTATACCATCAAAAATAATAGCATCTTCAATCGGCAACATACTATTCAAAGTAAAGCGAGTTGCCGTTTCGTCACTTATAACCTTGGTAACAGAAACCAAATCACTTAGTTTACTATCACTTGTTCTAATGGCGAGTGGAGTACTAGATATATCCACAATTAACCGGCCGGTGTATGTATACATAATGCTGAGATGACGACCATTCTCCAGCTTTACTTCTTCAGAGCTTAAATAATTTGATAACTTCTTTTTTTGTGGATTTTGGATACGATAATCAACACCGTCGCTAGTACGGACATATAGATTGTAACGTCCATTTTCTTGCAATTCGGTCAGTTTAGAGAAATCAATTTGAATGCCATTTTGAATTTTTTCAAAGGGTAATTCAATGTCTTGTAACGTTTTACGATTTACTAAATCCACGCTCAAAATAGAATTAAAAGCTCCGTTTATACGAATTTCATCATTAGATACTTCGATTTCATCTGTAATCTGTATGGTCGTTCGTAAATTTTCTACCTTAACTCCAATTGACTTGCCCCAAGTTGCAACAATCACTTCATAGCTTTTTTGGTTATCATATTCTCCAACAACTGCAATTTGCTTAATGGAAGGAAACTTGAGCTTGCTCTTTTCAAAAAGAATAAATTCATTATCTTCATTGAAAAAGCCAAATTCATAATATCCTTCCGGCGTGTTACGATTCACAAGCTTTTGTTTCAAGTCTTCAAGAAATAGCTGTCCATCACGCAATCGTATAATTTCAAACGAATTGTCACTTAACGAATGAATTGCAATTTCATTAAATATTCCAAAATATATTGATTCACCATCAATTTTCTTTACATCAATAGCTTGCGTATTAAAAACAGCCGTTTGTGCATTGTTTTCGACAACACTTGTGACTTGTAAGGCAACGGACCCATTTTGGGAAATTTTGATTGTAGCCTTATTGACAAGTGTTGATGTCAAATCCACTTTCAGAAAAATTTCGGTTTCTAAATTTCCTTTTTCTAGAACTAGAGTGCTTACTTTATCATTTACAAGCCCATAAATATTAAAAGTGCCTTTTTGTTTAACAGTCTCAAGAATTTCTCTTAGATCTAGTACATACTTATGTCCATGTTTATTCACTGGTATCTCTACCACATTATCAACTATGTTCATTTGAAATTTTGTAATTTCAGTTTTGGAATTAAAAAGTAAATGATTATCCAAAACAACCATGTCTGAAATACTAATGCCCGATTTCTGTACACTATCTTTTTTCTTAAATATACCCATCCCGGCCTCCAAAACCACAACTTGATTACACAACTTATTTTTAAAAATGACCCACACCACTAGTTTTGGTGTGAGATCATACTGAATGACTACTCTTTTAATTTTTCATCACGAATAAATGACACTAAAGCATCCCCTAATCGTCCATGTACTTCTTTTGTAAAATGATCACGATCATCGACATATTCTTCAATGGTTTCACCAATACCATATTCACGCATGTCGAAGATATGTACACCTTCTTGTTTATATACCTCAATGTAGGCATTAACCATATCACCATATGAAAAGCCATTGGGTCCCAGCATATCCCAAGCATCTTTGCCCTTACGGAAGGCCTTTGTTTCTAATACGCCAATGATCTCGCTTTTTTTATTGATTCGGCGAATCTTGTTGATGTTCTCTGATAGCTCGTGCTTTACTTCATCAAGCGTATGCGTAGTGTTGTCGGTATTATACTGCTTCCAGTCATTATTTCCGTAGGCAATCACGATTAATGAAGATTTCACAATATCTCTTTTATGATGATCAATTACATTACTAAAGGTATATACCCAGCCACGTTGCTTATCTAAATCATGTCGACCTTTAAACTGACCAACACCAGTTTCCGCTAAGTTCTTATATGCATAAACACCTAGTTTATACGCTGCTTGACGCGCATAAACTAGGTCTCGGTATGGAGTTTCCCCACGAACTAATTCTTGTCCTGCAACAATGCTATCACCAAAAACTAGCATACGTTCATGGTTCATTAGTCTACTTAACAAACCACGTCCATTAGGGTATTCCCAAACTCTTATCGGGGTAAGTGCCACTGCAGATCTCCCTTCCAAATTATCGCTCATCTTAAACCATGTAGATATTGGTTTGACTACTCGCCGTTTCAAATAGAATATCAAAATCCCGATTATAATTGATGATGATAGTATCCTCATCAATTTCTGGTAAAATCCATTGCATATACAAATCCATTTCGCTATTTACAACTTCCAATCCCCACTTTGTGAATTGGTATGATTCACGTAAACCTTTTGAATCATATTGGACCTTCATAAACGTTTGCAATTCAGAGTCCAAATAGTCATCATATTCTGGATGCCGCGTCGTCGTACTAAAATGACGAAGTACTTGGATATTGCCGTCTTGATTAACTAATGCACGCATAATGGGATGATTCTGCCCAGGATTAGCATAATCAACAGATTGAATCGTTTGACCATTCTTGGCATGATTAATAGCCACACGGATGCTCCCATCGATTTCCATCAAAGTTTTATTACCAGCTTTATTTTGACGTACTGACTTTGAATTGGTCCCAAGAAAATTATTTGTAAAGCCGTTCACATTGCCAACCTTGTCTGAGACAAAGTATTGATCTAAATAAACAGACTTAATTGAAACTGGGTAAGTAAAGTCCTGTTTAAATGTTTCATATTGGCGCTTCAACTCAGCATAGTTCGGATGATAACGACTATCCAAGATTTCAACCGTGAAACTGGGTGTTTGATCAGAAGGATAGCGCATTTCTAAACGATGTAAATGCGTCAACAACGTGTCTTTAAAGGCCTCATTTAATTGATTAATTATTACTACTACTTTTCTCATGTTGAAGTCCATCCTACCTTATTTGTTCAAATAAATGATGAAAGATGAGTCTGGGTCTTTAACCCCCTTAACAAACGGTGTGACCCGCCATCCTTCAGAAATCTTATGAACTTCATATGATCTAGATGTATTACCCGAAGTCTTTAAAGCTAACACTAATAATCCACTTTTGCGACTTGTGAAGCGGTTATCCACGATTACCGCGCTGGCTGTTTTAGTCAGAAACCGTGTCTTCGTAATAGTTAATTGTGACCATGCGCCGACACCAGTAGTCTGATAGGTGCCGTTTGGAATAATTGTAGTGTTGTCTGAATAACCAAAAACGTGACTGCGTTCAGAAAATGCCCCGATTACGATGCCAATGAAAAGGATGGCCACGATTTGTAATATTCCAATTGATTTTTTCATATTTATCTATCCTTTATACCAAATCCATAAAACGATTACGGAAGCGAATGTGAATATGTGCGCCACCAATTAACATCATGAGCGTAATGCCCCAGAATACTGATGCGTGCGTGCTATCTTGCCAAAACCAAACCGGATTTTCGAGCATAGTTTCACGGAATCCTTGAATGACATAATAAAGTGGATTCAATTTCATAACAGCTGACAGAATATAGGGGAACATTGGCGAGTCAACGGAAATAATAACACCCGAGACCCACATTCCAACCCGTAATGCGGCATTATAAGCATTATAAAAGTCAGGAATCAAAACGGTAACCGTTGAAGTAACCAATGATAGGGCGTATAAGAAAACCACCATCGCTACGAAATAATACCCAAATTGCAGCCAGTACATGCTTGGACGTACATCCATAAACAACATCCCGGCTAATACTAACGATAACATCGTAAAGTAACGGCGAAATTCACCAACAATTGAGATCATTGGAATAGCTGACAACGAAAAATTCATGCGCGAAAGCATGGCCACCTGACTTTGAATGCTCTTTGCCGACTTTAACATAGCTGTTTGCATGAAGAAAAATGTCACCATACCAACCGTAATCCATGTCACGTAACCAATCAGTCCAGAAGCATGCTCATTAGATTGATCGCCACCACGCACCGCAAACATTAGCACCATAATTCCAATTTGTAAGAGTGGGTCTGCAAAATGCCAAAAATCACCAAGATAATTGTTAGCATATATCTGACTATTGTCATATTTAGCAATTCGATAGACGACGCGCCAACTTCCGATCAATTCTTTAATTATTTGTATCACATCTCGCATGACGATTACCTCTCAACTGGCAAAATCAAAATTTGACCAGGACTAACTTCGTCGGTCTGCATATGATTTGCCCCCATAATTGCGTCAATTGAAATATTGACCTTCTTTGATATTTGCGCCAATGTCTCGTTACTACCTACCTTATATTGATTAACCGTCTTTTTAGCCGTAATCGCCGGTTTATCTGGTTTATTAGCGACATTGATACGGCCCATCTTGATATCTAATTCTTGCAGTTTTGATGGTGCATAGTTTGTAATTAAGCTGGTTGGGTTTGCCATCACCTGTTTAGATGTTAAGTCCAAGATGGACATATCCATTTGCAACAATACAAAGGCCCCAATAACTATCAAGATGATGCGTGTGAACCATGACATCCGCTCATCGGGTTCTTTAAAATAAATGTTCTCTTTCAACTCATGATCGTCAGCATTAATGTCCAGTAAAAAGTTGCGATTACGTTCAC
Source organism: Weissella soli (assembly GCF_001761545.1). Classification (NCBI taxonomy): domain Bacteria; kingdom Bacillati; phylum Bacillota; class Bacilli; order Lactobacillales; family Lactobacillaceae; genus Weissella; species Weissella soli. The sequence goes on from NZ_CP017326.1 coordinate 1,563,503, forward strand.
GAGTAATTAGCTTTTTTAAGCTAAAAGCCTTTTGCGCGTCTTTGTAGCGCTTTTGATAAGCTAAACGCTCACTGTCTGACAACTGATTAAAGCGTTTTAAGAAAGCATTGTACATAGGCAGGACTTCATCGGCTGGTCCATCCATTCGAATTTGACCGTAGTGCATCCATATCACACGCTCAGCCATTTTCTTGACCTGACCAGCGGAATGTGAAACGAAGAAGATTGTCTTCCCTTCTTCCTTAAACCGCTGCGTACGCTCCATTGATTTTTCTGTAAAGGTTGGGTCACCCACTGATAAGGCCTCATCAATGATGATAATGTCTGCATCAGAATATACTGAAATGGCAAAGCCTAACTTGGACCGCATCCCGGAAGAATATGACTTCACAGGTTGGTCAATAAAGTCCCCTAATTCAGAAAATTCAATAATGTCGTCCATTTTCTCATCAATTTCTTTTTCGGTCATCCCTTGCATTAAGGATTTTAAACGAATGTTAGCTCGTCCTGTCAAACGTGGCCGGAGTCCCGAACCAATGGCAATCATTGACGTTGTACCATACGTTTTCATTTCACCTGTCGTTGGTGGGATCAATCCTGCTACCATTTCAAGTAACGTTGATTTACCAGAACCATTTGTCCCAATAATTCCAATAGTTTCACCAGCATGTGCCTCGAAGGAAACACCCTTAACCGACCAAAAATGCGGAATGCCCTTACTCCAGAATTTAAAAATTGATTTTACTTTGTCTGACTGCTTCTCAGCCAAATCATACTGTTTAGTAACATATTTGGCTGAAACAGTAATTTTATTGTTATCTATTTCAGTAGCCACGACTTATTCACCACTTCCTGTTGATGTAGCTTGATCAGCACTCCCAGTATCAGTAGATCCCACATCACCTGACACAGCTCCTGTTGTGGTGTCACTAGTTACAGTAGTGTCAGCCGTTGAGCTTGTAGTACCATCCGTTACCGTAGTATCTCCAGTGTAGGTAGGAGTTGTGGAATAGTATGTGGAATCCGTAGCATAGTAGCTAGAGTCCGTCGTCTCAGCTACCGTTGAATCGGAATAAACGTATGCGGAATCACTAGTTGAATCCACTATAACTTCAGAAGATAGTTCAGTATCATTAACCGTGGTAGTTGCGTTTGTCAATTTTTTATTTTTGTCTTTACTGATCACAATTGTTTTCTTGACAACCATTTCGCCACGTGTTGCCACAATCGTATACTTACCTGCCACGACAAAAGTAAGTTGTAGTGTTTGCTCACTATCTGTCGCTGGATATGTTATATCCTGTACCAATTTTTTAGCTTCAGAAACCTTCACCGTAGTATTCTTTGAAACGGTAACATTTACCACATATTTCCCACCAGACAAGACACCATCTTTTTTATCGAGATGAATCAATTCTGCCTCACGAATTTGAGCTTGCCGTTGTTCCGCCTGTTGTCGCGCAACAGTCGCGTGGGTTTGCTGCTCGTGATATAACATTGCCGCCGCGAGCACAATAAATAAAATTCCTAATTCAATAACAGTTTTTCCAGTCTTTTTTGACCGTTCGATATGCTTTCTATAAGCCGTAATTTCTATAATAATTCCTAATAGTAAAACGGCTATAGATAGGATTAAAATGATGATATAAGCCATCTTGGTTACTCCATAATCATAAAATTGCCCAATATACTCAACATTATAACTTTTTTATGTTACAAATTAACGAAAATCCTTCTCTAAAGTGACCCTTTTAAACCAAAAATAAGGAATTAACATTCATGAATGTTAATTCCTTATTTTTCAAAATCTATCTTACTTAGAAATCAAAATTTGATTATTTGTATTCCCGAGGATGTAGGTCGTATTCCCAAAAAAGGCTAATTGCTCTGTCTCCATCTTTGAGTTCAACTTAACACTCTGAATGTTGATATTAGCTGGTTGTGTGATGGGATTACCCGCCGCATCTCCATAAGCTACCTTATTATACTTACCTAAGAGGTTGTTACCTGCTGTAACATAGGCAGATAGATTGTAACTTACCCATGCATCATTTGAAGTAATATACAACTTACCATCCCACGGATTATAAGTAATTGATTGAACAGGATCACTTCCCTTACCAGCATCCCCCAACATTCCTTGCATCACCAATGGTACTTGGGTAATGACTAAACGACCACTAACGACCTTAACTTGATATAACGTATAGCCCCACCAAGCCTTCTGGTTGCCATTTGACTGTGAGTAAGGAATGACAAAGTAACCAGTATTGGCAGAAACCAACGTAAAGTTTTTTGGCATTGTTGTAATGCCTGATGCGACTGTGCGACCATCATTTTTGAAGAATTGCCCTGTTCCCAATGAAGAAGCCGTCAAAACGACACGTGGATTTCCATCCCAGGCCGATGTCGTTGCTTGATATGGTGAACTGGTAGTTTTAGCGGTTGCATACTTAAATTGCAACTTAAACATCGTTTGTGCTGATGACGTCCCGCTCAAAATATATGGTGTATTCCCCCACACAGCAAATGTTGAGCCATGTTGAGCAGGAATAAGCTTGCTTAAGGCCATATTCCCACTATCCAAAGCCGTTGCCACTGCTGACTTGTCTAACCAAATCGGTGTGATTTTACCATCTACCTTAGTATTACCCGACTTTTCCGACAAGTACTTAGCGTACGCGGCTGAAATCCGTAACACAAAAGCACCACCATTAGAGGTGTTACTATCGTTATCAAACTCTACGTACACGGTACCATCATTAGCAAGCTGCATACCTTGTTGTGAATCTAAATTATACGTTTGTCCTTGCCAGGTTAATGAAATGCCCGCTTGGGGCATACGAAACTTAGATGCGAAACCGACATTACTTCTGCGATTCGTAACGCCATTCGAAGAGACTACGTTCCACAGCCAAGAAGTAGTTTGAGTTTGACCCTTCAACGTCGCTTGCACTATTGATGATGTTGGCTTAAAAGTGAATAGATTACCAAACGGATATGTTTCTTGACTACGAGCTTTTAACTGCGTTGTCACCACCGAATTAGCTGTAGGTGCACTGACGGCAGCTGGCAATTGTGATGATGTCACAGAAGTAGTGTTACGTCGCTTACCTTGGAACTCTTTGCTTGTTTGCTTAGCCGCAGCTTGTTTGTTAGCTGGATCGGATGGATCGAAATACTTCACACCATCAATGACACGATCATAAACGGAATAATCGCCCTTATTACTACCAGTATTATCAGTGACGTATACCCAAGTATACAAGCCTGTTCGCAAATGGTGATTCAACTTAACCCTAAAATTACCACTCTTATCTGCCTTAGTTGCACCAATAACCATACGCTTGCCATTAACGTCCAATGCGTTATATGAGACTGAAGCATACGGCTCCGTCTTACCATAATAATATTGATCACTTGATGTGACAGCGTTCCCGCCTGTAATAGTCGGACCTGATGTTGCTGCATCAGCCGTGCTACCGATAGCGAGTGCGATCAGCACACCTACGCTTGCTAATACCCATTTCATATTCATAACATGCTCCTTGATAGATAAAAACCTACGCTGTTACAATAATTTTATAACAAAATCATTCACAGCGCTGGTATTATATCTATTTGTGTCAAATTCCTCAAAGTACATGACATGTTCAATCGAAAAATTGAGTGCATCGGCTAAGGCGTTCGCGTCGACTCCATTGGAGATGTACGCAAATTTTTGATTACCAACAACACCAATGTTAGCCTTAATATTCGAGGCAATTACGATGGCTGATTGTTCCAGTGCTTCAAGTAGGACCATGGGTTGTCCTTCATAATATGACGGATGTACAAAGAAATCAGTTGCTGCCAAATACTCTTTCGTATTAGTAACATAGCCCACTAAATGAACATTCGCTTTTAAATCGAGCATGCGAATTAACTCTGTAAGTGCTTTACGCATAGCGCCATCACCTAAAATGTAGAGATGCGCATTTCCATAACGCTCCACTACTGCCTTAAACGCCAAAATTAAGTTAGTATGATTCTTTTCTGGCGAAAGTCGCCCCATTGCCACAAAATTAATATGATTTGGTTCCAATTCAACATGGGTTTCATTATCCACTACTTGAAATACTTCGACATCCGTTGCTTTGATAAAGTATGTTCTGCCATTAAAGACAATTTCATACCAAACGATACCTTTTGTTAGCACGTAAGAAGTTTGCACAAAAACGTTTTCCAAAACTTGCCGATCTACCAACGTACCATCAATCTGATCGAATAGATTAACACTAATCTCATCGTCAATGTAATATCTTCCTTGATGTTCTCGTTTTTTAATCACCTGTGCATTATCGTTAACATGGACAGTTGCCGGCACTTGAGTTTTGACTTCAGTCATGTCAATTGCAAATTCAGCTTGTAACTCGGCGAGATAATTTTCTACATCTTGTTTAGTTGTTGATGCTACTTCGATAGTACGTGGATAGAGAACTTCTGAGCCTAATTTTGCCATTGTGTCTTCTAGCTTTTTTTGCTGTTCAAGGATTTGTTGAGATTCATCGGTAACCCACTCAACCTGTTCCTCGTCTAAATGATAAATTACATCCAACCAGATACTATTAGTAAAGTCCCGCACCCGTGCCAACTTAATTTGTTGTTTATCATCTCTAAATGACTGGCCAAAATATCTTGTGTTGATCATCAAAATATCTGATGAAGCAACGATTACCTGACGACCCGTTCTTTTTGATTCAAGTAAGAAACTTTGCTGACCGATAAATGGTAGTCGTTCATCAATTTTGTGAGCTTGCCAGTCATCATTTTCTTGTGAATACTGATTGATAGCGACGGAATTTCCTTGCAAATCCGTTCCAGCCACTACACCGTTTAGCCAAATAATATTACGCCAAGTAGAACGATTGATATACTCTGTGATATCAAATTCTACGTTACGAAAAGCCGTTCTCAATAACACCGGCGTAAATTCACGACTATTTGCCCATACATGTTTAGTCTCTGCGCTGAGGATTTCGTAGAATTCTCCAGCACCGGTGATTGACCGATTATAAACATACGTTAATGGCAACATTGACCGATGTGCCTTTTGAGATCGACGTCCTAATCCTAATGGTTCTTTATACGTATCAATCGATGGATCAGTCCACATCACGGCATGCACAGGCTCATAAGTTGTTTCAATTTTTTTAGTGGTAACTGCGTTGTAGAATCGTTGAAAAAGCGATAACTTACGTCCCTTTAATAATTTTACTGATTTGGCATTCAACCAAGCTGACTTGACATTAGGTAAATCTAATCGATAGTAAGTTCCGTCAGTATTTTGCACAATTTGTATAATTTTTACAAATGAATTATTCAGCAACCGTCCTCGGCTCACCGCCACTTCTTCAGAATCCATGCCATATGGAGCTGCCAAAATACGCCGTTTATTAGGCTTAACCCAACCAACCAAACTTGTTGTCTGGTCACTAATCAAATGAACATGTTCGACAAGGAAAACATTATCATTTATAGCCCAAATACTTGGCAACCCATCAACTATCAACTTATAATACGTTTGTTCTTGAACAGTAATCTCAGCTACTGCTTGAATATTATCGGTGACTACCGCAAACTTGGCTATTTTATCGACCTGTCCAATTTCATCTAAACGAGCATAGCCAACAAGCATATCTCCATTGAGGTATACGTCAGAATTAAGTTGTTTAATGGCCGTATTTGATTGTTCACTGTTCGCAGAGCCTTCACTGATATTCATTGAGTTTCGCACAAACGTTTGTGACCCAGGATTCAAATACTTTGCTAACTTCACCTCATTAATCTGACTCAAAGCCTCTGAAACTGAAACTACTCTGTCAAAATAACGATAAATACTAAATAAAGCCAACAACGCATGCTTATTAGCTTGTTTACCTTTAACCACTTTATGCGCATCAGTCCACAGATCATTATGTTGATAGACTGATTTTTTTTCTGCATCAGAGAAAGCCAAGAGCTTTGCTCCATTATACGAATATCCTGAAAAATCAATCACTGCCCGATAGTGAACATGGCCGGTCAAACGATATAACTCTCGCCGATAGCCCTTCACTGGTAACAACCACTTGTTCCAAAACTGTAGACCAAACCGCGTGATGAGCGTATCACCAAAAAACTCTTTAGTCGTAAGAGCTGCTCGGCCAAAGCGATAAACTAATCGTGCTCGTTCATCTAACTGATTTACATTAGCTACCTTTTCTGCTGCGGTGCTGTCCCAGGTCATGATGCTCAAATCATATTTTTCATAATCAAAATTACGCGATAAGTTAATCATACTTTGCGTAATACCGTTATTCACCATACCACCAGTAAAAATCAAAACCTTTGGTTTGTCGTGTGGTAACGCTAATTCATGGCCAAGCGTAATTGCAGTGGTGTTACCCTCAAAAATACGCGCCACAATGCGTTCGGTGACATGGCCATCATCATATGCAACCATTCGTTGTGCCAGTGCATCATACTCAGGCTGATTATGTGAATACTCAGCAATCGCTTTTCCGATATCATGAATATCTTCCATCACTGGCGCTGGTAACTCAGAATCCTCTAAGTACATACCTCGATACAGGTCATACTGTTCTTTATCCCAGGCATAAAAGAAAATTGGTCGTCCAGTAACCAAAAAGTCAAAGAAAATGCTTGAATAATCTGTAATGAGATAATCCGTTACCGATAAAACGCGATTAGCATCATATTGATCGGGAATTAAAATATCAACTAAATTCTGTTCCTGTTTCGCCATACTATATGCATATGGGTGCACCTTAACCAAGACTTGTTTATCGGGATTCATAGCTTGTATGACGTTTACTTCTGCAACAATTTGTTGCATACTACCACTTGGATTAGTGATTGATGTCCCTTTCCAAGTCGGTGTGTATAGCACAATTGGCTTGCCATTCAACTGCACACCGTCAACCACTAATTGCCTTAAGATTGTTTCATCTCGATGTTGCAAAACGTCATTACGTGGATAGCCTGTTTCTAGAATTTTCCCCTCATAAAGACCATTTAACTTGTAACGATCTGCGAAAATATGAGTCGTATGTTCATTTGGCGAAAGAAGATAATCTGTCATTAAAAAATTACGTTGTACATTTTTTAATGATGTCTTACTTCCAGGAATGTCATAACCCATGTACTTCAACGGCGTGCCATGCCAAGTATTAATGTACGTTTGACCGGGACGCTTAGCATAAAATGATTGAAAAGTTGAATTGGTAATCACGTACTCAGCTTCAAGTAACCATTTCATGTACTCAATCGTGTCACGACGAACAATTTCAATCCGATCACGGAATTCCAATGGTACATTGACCAATGCTTCTTGTTCAGAGACTGCATCCTTGAGCACCCAAACGTGCCGCCAGTTGTGATATTTTTCGTTTTTTACTAACTCTAAAAATATGTATAATGGACTGTCAGTGATTGACTGCCCATCGCGGGTCTCATAGAGAATGGTTTGTGATTGAATCTTAGAATTATCAAAATTGAAAAAATAATAGCTCAATATCGGCCGCCGGGCGCTATAGTACTGTGGCAGATATTTACGTGAGGCACGTGCTATTGCATTCACCCCATTCATCAATTTTTGTTTAACACCCATCTTATAATTCCCTACTTAACCTATGTTTTTTGGCAACTTGCCACTTTTAAAAAACCATTCAATCAATGGTTTGCAATAAGATTTTATTTATGATAAATTCGCGTGTCTTATCTCGCAGTTCCACTGGCAAATATTCATCCCGTGTTGCTTTAATTACCCGCTTTAAATTCGGCTTATTTTCTAATAACTCATCAAATTCAAATTCCGAGTGAGCAACAGGAAATCCTAGAGCCTCTGGTGAAAGGTATAATCCCCTACGCTGTTGATACTCTGTTATATCTGGCTCAAAGAAATATATTGGTTTGTTGAACGGCAAGAATTCGAAAATTGCGGAAGAGTAATCGGTCACCAAAATATCAGCGATCCAAAACAATTTATACAGGGATTCTTTGTTGACAGTAGTCACATTTTTATAGTTTTGCCCTAACTTGAAATAGTGTCCACGATATAATACATTATAGTGATTTGTCAGATGCTTGAAGTAGGCTTCCGAAAAACCAGTTGCCATTGCCGGCGTGTACTCCCTGAAAGTCGGTACATATAAAATTGTTGGTTTGTGCGGATCGAGCTGCAATGTTTCTCTATATTTATCTAAGTTATGCTTTCGACGTTCAATAACATCAAATCGTAAACTTCCTGTTTGTACAAATTGTTTCGTTTTTGGAAAAACAGTTTTGAAAATTCCTTCGTCGTACGTATTATGCGTAAAAAAATAATCAAATTCGACATTCTTATACCAAGATTTAACCAAACGGGACAACCCTTTTTCGTGAGGTCCCAATTTTTTGAGCGGAATGCCATGCCAGAACTGAATATATATGTTGTTAGGATGTTTGAAAGCTAACAAACGATCTATCGAGCTATTTGCAACCCAGTACTTTGAACGTACCAAGTGATAAAAATATGAAATTTTATTAGCACTTATTTTATTCTCTGCCGGGATACTTGGCACTTTGTCTGGTTCGTTCAGTGCCCAAATTAATTTATAATCAGTAAATCTTGGATCTTGTGATAGCTGCAGATAAAGTTCTTTTGGAGAATCTGAATATTGTCGACCACTATATGAAACAAACAATATTTGCTTTTGATTCACTGGGAATAGCAACTGTAGAATTTTGACGTAAAGTACCGCGACAAAATGATACCATTCACCAAGATGGGTCGAATTTTTAATTCGATTTTTCCATACTTGGTTTAGCCCTTTTAATAATTTCATTTAGCCTACTACCGTTTCATAATTAAGATTACTTTTCAATCACGGATTCGTGTTCAGTAATCAAGTTACCACCTGTCAAATCCTTCTTAATTTGAGTAGTAGAAATCTCAGGTGTACGACCAAGATATACGACTTCAGCATCTGTCTCATCTTCAAGATAGTCAAATTGCCCCTTCCAATCATCGCCCATGACGAAGGTATCAACTTTATACAATTTAATGTCAGAAACCTTTTGACCCCATCCTTCTTCAGGGATGACTAAATCAACATAGCGCAATGCTTCAAGCAATTGCTTGCGTTGTTCATAAGTAAAGTAGGTTTTCTTATTTTTTGAATCCCAGTTGAATTCGTCCGTTGATAACGCAACAATGAGATAGTCTCCCATTTCCTTTGCACGGCGCAACAGATTAATATGTCCGTAATGCAACATATCAAAGGTACCGTATGTAATTACTCGCTTCATAATTTATTTCTCCAATTAACCCAATTTTTTTATTCAACACATTCTTATATTTTATCAAAAACAGTTTACAAATCCGTTACTGTTCATGTTTAATTCTAGATTGACGCCACCTGATAGGGATTATGCGCATAACAATCTTTGGCATCAATGTTACACTTCAAAAATCTTTTATTTTCTGATGCTACTTATACTCATCTAAAGCTGAAACGTCAGCTGACTTATCACTGTTGTAGTCACCACCTGAGATACCTGTGAACTCTTCGAGTGTTGCGACACCCCATTTATGCATTTCTGTAGCATACTTCACTCCAATATAGCGTAGATGCCACTGTTCCTGATCATAACCCGTAATTGACGCTTTGCCCTTTGGGTATCGGATAATCAACCCATACTTATAGGCATGATTCTTCAACCAGTTATACATCGTTGTACTTGTAGGTAGATCACCATCTTCACCGACTAGATCAAACGCCATGCCTGATTGATGCTCTGAATAACCTGGCCGTGCTGAATACTTGTCAGCCCATGATTGACCGTGTTGCGTCACGTAGCCGTCATATAAGGATTGTTGATAACTATAGTACCGAAAACTAGATACATTTGAAGCTATCGGGAACCCGGCCTGTTGCATCGCTAAGATCAATTTACTTTTTGCTTCATTTGCAGCCGTCATCAAACCACCACCATCCGGGTTATTACCCGTAACAGCGCCATTATAAGGATTATAATCGCTGGGTAAAGGGTGCTTCTTGTTCACTACTATTAGTAGTTTAGCAGCCTCAGTTCCTGTTTTGATCTTAATCGGATACTTCTTCTGGGCTGATGTTTCACGTGAAACACTTTGTTTTACTTTGCTGACTGTCTTTTTAATGTCTTGTTTTGTGGCTGAATGCTGATTTAAGGCAACATATCCGCCCGCTGCAATTATCAAAAGCGCAGCTAAAATTCCCAAACCTTTTTTCATGTTTCCGTCCTGTCTGTCTTAGTCTTTTTCTATTATACGATGTGACCAGACGTTCGCAGCATAACCTGGCCTATTTCTTAAGCAAATAATGTTGTTTAACCAATAACGACATATTTAATTAAGTCAACCCACGCAAAAAAACAGACAACCATCACTGGTTGCCTGCTAACTGTGCATCGCGACGTCCTATCCTCGCAGGAAGCGATCCTCCAACTACTTTCGGCGCTACTGAGCTTAACTGCTGTGTTCGGTATGGGAACAGGTGTGACCTCAGTGCCATCATCACGACACGGTATTTAATTAGTGAGAGTTTAGTTCTCTCAAAACTGAATCATATCTCTGTAAATTGCATTGAACTTTGAAACCACGTTATCTGTTACTACTTGGTTAAGTCCTCGAACCATTAGTACTAGTCCGCTCCATGCTTCGCAGCACTTCCACTTCTAGCCTATCTACCTCATCATCTATAAGGGGTCTTACTTCATTTCTGAATGGGAAATCTCATCTCGAGGCGAGTTTCACACTTAGATGCTTTCAGCGTTTATCTCATCCGTACATAGCTACTCAGCGATGCTCCTGGCGGAACAACTGATACACCAGAGGTACGTCCACCCCGGTCCTCTCGTACTAAGGGCAGCTCCTCTCAAATTTCCTACGCCCGCGACGGATAGGGACCGAACTGTCTCACGACGTTCTGAACCCAGCTCGCGTACCGCTTTAATGGGCGAACAGCCCAACCCTTGGGACCGACTACAGCCCCAGGATGCGATGAGCCGACATCGAGGTGCCAAACCTCCCCGTCGATGTGGACTCTTGGGGGAGATGAGCCTGTTATCCCCAGGGTAGCTTTTGTCCGTTGAGCGATGGCCCTTCCATGCGGAACCACCGGATCACTAAGTCCTACTTTCGTACCTGCTCGACTGGTAAGTCTCACAGTCAAGCTCGCTTGTGCCTTTACACTCTGCGAATGATTTCCAACCATTCTGAGCGAACCTTTGAGCGCCTCCGTTACTTTTTAGGAGGCGACCGCCCCAGTCAAACTGCCTGCCAGACACTGTCTTCCACCACGCTTAGTGGTGTGAGTTAGAGTGATCATACAACGAGGGTAGTATCCCACCATTGCCTCCATCGAAACTAGCGTTCCGACTTCTACGGCTCCTACCTATCCTGTACAAGCTGCACAAGCACTCAATATCAAGCTACAGTAAAGCTCCATGGGGTCTTTCCGTCCTGTCGCGGGTAACCCGCATCTTCACGGGTATTTAAATTTCACCGAGTCTCTCGTTGAGACAGTGCCCAGATCGTTACGCCTTTCGTGCGGGTCGGAACTTACCCGACAAGGAATTTCGCTACCTTAGGACCGTTATAGTTACGGCCGCCGTTTACTGGGGCTTCAATTCGTACCTTCGCCGAAGCTAAGCACTCCTTTTAACCTTCCAGCACCGGGCAGGCGTCAGCCCCTATACGTCATCTTACGATTTTGCAGAAACCTGTGTTTTTGATAAACAGTCGCCTGGGCCTATTCACTGCGGCTCAGCTTGCGCTGAGCACCCCTTCTCCCGAAGTTACGGGGTCATTTTGCCGAGTTCCTTAACGAGAGTTCACTCGCACACCTTAGGATGCTCTCCTCGACTACCTGTGTCGGTTTGCGGTACGGGCAGGTAAATACTAACTAGAAGCTTTTCTTGGCAGCGTGACATCACAGACTTCCCTACTTTATTTCGGTCCCCATCATCACTTGTCCTATGAGGAATAAGCATTTAACTACTTCCAAGACTTGTGATTTAGCCCAGCATTTCCAGCCGCTGGGTTCTGTTAGCCTTCTGCGTCCCTCCATCGTTCAAACATATTCACCTGGTACAGGAATCTCAACCTGTTATCCATCGACTACGCCTCTCGGCCTCGCCTTAGGTCCCGACTAACCCTGGGAGGACGAGCCTTCCCCAGGAAACCTTAGTCATACGGTGGACAGGATTCTCACCTGTCTTTCGCTACTCATACCGGCATTCTCACTTGTAAGCGCTCCACCAGTCCTCACGGTCTGACTTCATCGCCCTTACAACGCTCTCCTATCGCGCCACTTACGTGGCACCCGCAGTTTCGGTAGTGTGTTTAGCCCCGGTACATTTTCGGCGCAGAATCACTCGACTAGTGAGCTATTACGCACTCTTTAAATGATGGCTGCTTCTGAGCCAACATCCTAGTTGTCTGTGCAACTCCACATCCTTTTCCACTTAACACACATTTAGGGACCTTAACTGGCGGTCTGGGCTGTTCCCCTTTCGACAATGGATCTTATCACTCACTGTCTGACTCCCGGACATACGTCATTGGCATTCGGAGTTTATCTTAATTTGGTAACCCGAGATGGGCCCCGCACCAAAACAGTGCTCTACCTCCAAGACGCTACATTCCGAGGCTAGCCCTAAAGCTATTTCGGAGAGAACCAGCTATCTCCAAGTTCGATTGGAATTTCACCGCTACCCACACCTCATCCTAGCATTTTTCAACATGCACAGGTTCGGGCCTCCAGTGCGTCTTACCACACCTTCACCCTGGACATGGGTAGGTCACCTGGTTTCGGGTCTACAACCACATACTATCTCGCCTATTTCAGACTCGCTTTCGCTTCGGCTCCGGTCTTTCCACCTTAACCTCGCATGGGATCGTAACTCGCCGGTTCATTCTACAAAAGGCACGCTATCACCCATTAACGGGCTCTAACTTCTTGTAGGCACATGGTTTCAGGAACTTTTTCACTCCCCTTCCGGGGTGCTTTTCACCTTTCCCTCACGGTACTGGTTCACTATCGGTCACTAGGTAGTATTTAGCCTTGGGAGATGGTCCTCCCAGATTCCGACCGGATTTCACGTGTCCGGCCGTACTCAGGATCCTGTACGGGAGATGGCTTGCTTTCGTTTACGGGGCTATCACCCTGTCTCGCGTGGCTTCCCAACCACTTCAACTAACAAACCATTTTGTAACTCCACAACGACAGTCCTACAACCCCAAGATGCAAGCATCTTGGTTTGGGCTTTTCCCGTTTCGCTCGCCGCTACTCAGGGAATCGATTTTTCTTTCTACTCCTGTTGCTAATGAGATGTTTCAGTTCACAACGTCTACCTTCAAACAGCCTATGTATTCAACTGCTGATAACTTGCATAACAAGTTGGGTTCCCCCATTCGGAAATCCCCGGATCAAAGCTTACTTACAGCTCCCCGAGGCATATCGGTGTTAGTCCCGTCCTTCATCGGCTCCTAGTGCCAAGGCATCCACCATGCGCCCTTAATAACTTAACCTATCAGCTTACGCTGATGATTCAAGTTCGAGTATGTGACCATAAAGGTCACTTGCGATTATTACTAATTAAAGTAATGAACTTGTTTTAAAACTCAAAAAAATAACGCGGTGTATTTCTCGGTTCAATTTAATTTAAATTGAAATTTAAAAATTTACATTAATATGATTCAGTTTTCAAAGAACTAATTGCTATGATCACAACGTGATCAATGGGCCTGACAGGACTCGAACCTGTGACCCCTGCGTTATCAACACAGTGCTCTAACCAACTGAGCTACAGGCCCATATAAATCATTATATGACTATTTACATTGAGTGTAAGACACTCAAAACTGAATAACGTTTCAACGCTGTGTAGGTTTCCGATTTTCCTTAGAAAGGAGGTGATCCAGCCGCAGGTTCTCCTACGGCTACCTTGTTACGACTTCACCCTAATCATCTGTCCCACCTTAGGCGGCTGGCTCCTATAAAGGTTACCCCACCGACTTTGGGTGTTACAAACTCTCATGGTGTGACGGGCGGTGTGTACAAGACCCGGGAACGTATTCACCGCGGCGTGCTGATCCGCGATTACTAGCGATTCCGACTTCGTGTAGGCGAGTTGCAGCCTACAGTCCGAACTGAGACATACTTTAAGAGATTAGCGCACCCTCGCGGGTTGGCGACTCGTTGTATATGCCATTGTAGCACGTGTGTAGCCCAGGTCATAAGGGGCATGATGATTTGACGTCATCCCCGCCTTCCTCCGGTTTGTCACCGGCAGTCTCGCTAGAGTGCCCAACTGAATGCTGGCAACTAACAATAAGGGTTGCGCTCGTTGCGGGACTTAACCCAACATCTCACGACACGAGCTGACGACAACCATGCACCACCTGTCACTTTGTCCCCGAAGGGAAAGCTCCATCTCTGGAGTGGTCAAAGGATGTCAAGACCTGGTAAGGTTCTTCGCGTTGCTTCGAATTAAACCACATGCTCCACCGCTTGTGCGGGTCCCCGTCAATTCCTTTGAGTTTCAACCTTGCGGTCGTACTCCCCAGGCGGAGTGCTTAATGCGTTAGCTACGCCACTCAAGGGCGGAAACCCTCGAACAGCTAGCACTCATCGTTTACGGTGTGGACTACCAGGGTATCTAATCCTGTTTGCTACCCACACTTTCGAGCCTCAACGTCAGTTACAGTCCAGAAAGCCGCCTTCGCCACTGGTGTTCTTCCATATATCTACGCATTTCACCGCTACACATGGAGTTCCACTTTCCTCTACTGCACTCAAGTCATCCAGTTTCCAAAGCAATTCCTCAGTTGAGCTGAGGGCTTTCACTTCAGACTTAAATAACCGTCTGCGCTCGCTTTACGCCCAATAAATCCGGATAACGCTTGGGACATACGTATTACCGCGGCTGCTGGCACGTATTTAGCCGTCCCTTTCTGGTAAGATACCGTCACTACTTGAACAGTTACTCTCAAGTACATTCTTCTCTTACAACAGTGCTTTACGAGCCGAAACCCTTCATCACACACGCGGCGTTGCTCCATCAGGCTTGCGCCCATTGTGGAAGATTCCCTACTGCTGCCTCCCGTAGGAGTATGGGCCGTGTCTCAGTCCCATTGTGGCCGATCAGTCTCTCAACTCGGCTATGCATCATCGTCATGGTGAGCCATTACCTCACCATCTAACTAATGCACCGCGGGACCATCTCTTAGTGATAGCAGAACCATCTTTCAAATAAAAACCATGCGGTTTTTAGTGTTATACGGTATTAGCATCTGTTTCCAAATGTTATCCCCTGCTAAGAGGTAGGTTTCCCACGTGTTACTCACCCGTTCGCCACTCCTTGCATTGTTTTAAATCATATTGTGCAAGCACGCTATTCATTAAAACCACAAGGCGTTCGACTTGCATGTATTAGGCACGCCGCCAGCGTTCATCCTGAGCCAGGATCAAACTCTCAATTTGAAAGCTTGAGTATAACTCAATCTTTGTTATGTTTAACCAATGTTAAACGAATTTACTAGCGAATTGACTTCGCAAATGTTTTTTGCTTCAAATTCTAAAATTTGAAGACCCTACACATTTGATCATCGAAACGTTATTCAGTTTTCAATGTCCTACTTCGTTGCCTCACGCGACAACTTATATATCATATCAATTATCAAATAACTTGTCAACACTTTTTGTTAACTTAATTAAATTGAATTAATATGTGTTATCGCAAATATCTCGCTGACAACTCAATCTATATTACGCATGCTTTGACCAAATGTCAATACTTTTTGCCAACAAAGTTTTTATTATGTCGAAACCGTTTTGTGCCAAACAAAAAGCTGCGAAGATTTTCATCCCCACAGCTTAGACTAATTCACTTTTAACTCTGAAAAAAAGACCGTCGCATCCCCAATAATTTGCTCCACCCGATCAGGTGCCGAGATGCGCTCGAGATTAATCGCCATCATATGAGCAGTCAGCTTGGCATATTGTAGTAGTCCCGCAAAAGGATAAACCACAAAACTAGTCCCAACAATCACAATCAAATCAGCTGTGGCAACCCATTGCGCAGCCTCATCCACTCTAAATGGAATCTCACCATATAACGTAATGGCCGGCCGAAGCAATTCCCCATTAGCTGCATACATAGATTGCAAATATTGATCCACTGTAGCTGGCTGCTTAGTCTGAGTCCCATAGATTCTATATAGCGACCCGTGAAACTCCAAAACATGCTCAGCGCCTGCTTTAGTATGCAAACCATCGACGTTTTGTGTCACAATTCTAGCCCGACCTTGTTGCGTTAATGTTGCCATCTTCTGATGAATGATATTTGGTTCAGCAGCGGGAAAATACATATTATCCCGCATAAACTGATACATTTTCTCAGGAGCTTCCCGCAATGCATCCGTACTCAATAAATACTCCGGTCGCAAGGTAATCCCATCATATAACCCCCCCTTAGATCGATAGTCGGGAATACCAGATGCCGTTGAAACACCTGCACCGGTTAAAAAAACAATGTGCTGTGCTTCATCAAATTGTTTCTGCACTGCTTCAGTGATCATGGCATCTCCTCCTAAAATTAGCGCATAGTAAATGGTTGTTTCATTTGATCAAACAAGTCTTGCACTGGCATGGCGTACAACTCCTTAAACCAATCAGCAGTAGCTTCAGTTGGGGCAGCTAAGACAAAACTATTTTGCCCAGAAGACTTCTGTAACCCAACATAGGCCGTGTCACCAGTCACTTGGTTCAACAAATCCACATGCTTAATATCAAACACTTGGGCCACAGGTAAACGCAATTGCCGTTCTGAAAGAACAGGCGTCACTGTCGTGAACTCTTTACTATTCAACTCTGGTAATTGCCAAGTGATCATCATCGCATCAAACCCATCAAAGGCGGTCACAATCGCTTGATGCAACGTGAATGCATCCACGATATGGTCAATTGCCATTTGATCAAAAATCAACGTAGCACCTTGCCAAGCTTCTGGGAATGCATCCATAAAAGTAGCCGTGAAAGCAGTCGTGTCAGTCGGCACGTTATGCATGAAAACCTTCGCATCTAGCAAAGTCAACAAACGTAAGGCAGCTTCATCACGATTACCTGGTGTTTCCTTGGTCAAAGTGGTCATGACTCCCTTGGCATAGGCCTCCGCAACTTCAGCCGTTAGCAAACCGTGTTTGGCTTGTTCACGATAGATGATTGCATGCAGAGCTGGCCGATAAAGATACGTAGCCATCACCATTAATTGGTTGGTCACATCCTCATCCCCAGTTTTTAATTGAAAATAGACCTGTGGAAATCCTGATAATGTCAACAACATGTGCAACAACTCATGTGTCGCCTGGAAATCCGGAGCTGTCGCGTCAGTGACTTCAACCATTAAACGCGTTTCCAACATTTCAGTTGTCACCTGATCATGAGTGATTATCCCTGAAGCCTCACCTTGGCCCCGTAAAATGACAGACCCTGGGTAAACTTGATTAACTTGCTCTAACAACTTTAATGTATCATCTAAAAATTTCATTTCACTCATTTTCCATTTCGTAGTGCATGCAGCAATGACCGTGCATGTGTTTCATCAATTTTATCAGCTTGTTGAATCAGGTCGGTCAGCTTGCCAACCTCATCGGGCTGAGCACCCACTTGTAATGCTAACGACTTGGCCTGCAATGCCATATGCCCTGCTTG
Source organism: Weissella soli (assembly GCF_001761545.1). Lineage (NCBI taxonomy): Bacteria > Bacillati > Bacillota > Bacilli > Lactobacillales > Lactobacillaceae > Weissella > Weissella soli. The sequence continues at coordinate 1,581,280 of NZ_CP017326.1, forward strand.
AATACCTGTGGAAACCAACGCACGCAACGCAGCTAAGTTCTGGGCCAACCCAACCGCTGCAACAATCGCTGTTAACTCCTCAACCGTGGGATTCCCCATGATCTGATGGTTCAACTTAACTGCTGGTACAATACCGATTGAACCACCAACCACCCCCAATAACAAGGGTAGGGTGGTCTCGCCCACTAATTCAGCCCCAGCAACCGTCCAACGCGTCAAACCGCGATATTGACCTGACCGCGCAGCAAAAGCATGCAAAGTCGCATTGACTGCCCGCGTGTCATTACCACTGGCTAGCACTGCGGCCTCAATGCCATTGAGCAAGCCTTTATTGGCCGTCGCCGCACGGTAAGGTGATAGCGTTTCAATCAAACTGGCTTCAGCAATCTTTGCCACAATTTCTGCGCCCGTCACCCCTTGCTTCGTTGCAAGGGCAGCAACTGGTATCCGGACGGTCGCGTGAATTAACGCCTCACTGGCCAAGTTTGACAAGATTGCCATTAAAACCGAATATCCTTGCCCACGTAATTCATCAGCAACCGCTTCAGCCATGGTATTCACGACATTGGCACCCATGGCAGCTTGTGGATCAACTAAAATATTGACAATCGCCCGCTGTTCGTCCAATTGCTCGAAAAGAATTGACTTCGCACCACCACCACGGCGGGCCATCGAAGGATGTGCAGCATTGGCAATTTGCAGCAATTCTGTTTCATGCAACGTCACATATTGCTGCAACGTGACCATGTCAATAATATCCGTCAGAATAATTTGCCCGCGCACTAACCGTTGTGATGCTTGGGTTTGCACCCCAAGGCCAGCGCGCATCATTTTAGCACCGTTATTTGCGGCCGCAATGACACTCGGTTCCTCTGTGCTCATCGGTACGTTCACTAAGCGACCATTCACCGGCAAATCAATTAACAAGCCTGTTGGTACACCAAAATTATAAAGATAATTTTCAACCTGATTATCCCCGATGACCGATTGATGCAGACGCATCATCGTCGTTTGTTCATCCGAAAGGCCAATTTCTGCGGCTAACAATGCAATGCGTTCAGCCATCGAGCGTTTGTAAAATCCCGTTAGATTTGCCATCATGCTTCCTCTTTCACTTGGTGATACAGAACCTGACCTGCGTCATTTCGATACGCGTAAAGATGTGTCGTGGCATCGAGCATCCCCATATCTAGCATCTGTTTCCCATCGATTTCTGCGATACCATTAATCAAGTGTGGCACGAAATTATGAATTAACGACCACATCGCAACCCGCTCATTCGTCTTGGCCACAGCAGCTTTAAGCGTGTAGCCCTCATCGAGTAACGCCTTAATGCTTGAGACACGGACGAATGTGCTAAATGTGTAAACGCGCGCATCCTGTTCACCAGCCCGTTCAATCGACGAAACAATTCCCTTACTCTCCCAGTACCGCAATTGACGTGTTGACACACCCGTCATTGCGGCCATCTCACCAATGCGGAACTGGAATTTATCTGAATTAAAGGCACTTTTTATAATGTTTGCTTGGTCATATCCCATAATCACATCCCAACGCTCTCCTAGTATTATCTACCTATATTGTCAGGTCAATTGACAAGGTTGTCAATCGTTCCAGCCCATCCTGTGGTGTTTTACTTCATCGCAACAAAAAAGCCGTAGTAGTTCTACCTACTACGACTTTCATCTCATTATGGATTTGGTGTATCATCCTCACTCGAACCACCATCTGTTGTATCCCCGCCATCGGGATTCGTTTGCTGGATACGTGACGTGTTTGTTTTTGGCAAATCCTTTTCGGGCGCATCTGTGTTATACAAATTCTGCGTCATCTTATCATTGTTTTTAGTATATTGATCCGTTGAGCGGACACCCATACTCTTCTCAAGTTTGATCAACTTATTTAAACCATTGGAATAATTATAGTTCTTGGCCTTAATACCCTTAAAGCCCTTAGGTGTATAGAAGCGTAACAGATCTTTTTGGTTAACCGAATCGGAAACCGCCAATTGCTTGTTCACTTCCTTTTGATACTTCTTGACTAGCTTTTGCTGAGCGGTTGTCCAATCATCCTCAGCAATGACCTTACCATTCTTATCATACAAGTTACCATTCACGTAGCTATACTCAGCACTAACCCAATCCTTATCACGGAAGGCGACTACTTTTGAACGCTTTGATGACAGTAAATCTTGACCAACATTCACATACTTCGATGGATTTTTAACCCCAAGCAGACGTAACAGCGTTGGCATGACGTCAATTTCACCACCATACGTATCTTTGACACCACCATCAGTGTAACCAGGAATGTTAACCATAAATGGTACCCGTTGCATTTGGGCATTATCCCAATCCGTCCAATTGTCAGCATTCTTGCCAAGCACTGAGGCTAAAGTTTTATTTTCTGAATTGGAAATACCATAATGATCACCATACAAAACAACAATTGAATTGTTATACAGACCCGACTTCTTGAGATATTTATAGAACTCAGCAATCGATTGATCAAGGTAATGATTCGTTTCAAAATAACCATTTACAACATCTGAATCGGTACTAGTTGTCTTAAAATTGGCATCCTTATCAGTTTCATCCAAGTCATACGGGAAGTGGTTTGTCACGGTAATATACTTTGCATAAAATGGTTGTTGTAGACGTTCCAAATATGGAATTGAATCATAAAATAACAACTTGTCCTTCAGTCCATAGCCCATGGCCTTCTCACCGGAAGTGTCATAATAACTGGCATCAAAGAAGTACTGGTAACCCATATTCTTATAGGTATTACTACGATTCCAGAAACTAGCATTATTACCATGAAAAACAGCAGATGAGTAACCCTCTGTTTGACGCAAAATCGCTGGCATGGCCTCAAACGTTTGATCTGAACCTTGGGTGGCAAAGAGTGAGCCCGTAGGCAAACCAAAGAGCCCCGTCTCCAACATTGTTTCCGCGTCAGAAGTCTTACCCTGACCCACTTGATTAAAGAAATTACTAAAAGCAATCGTCGACTTAGAATGATAGATACTATTTAGCGTTGGTGTGACCTCTTTACCATTGACCTTCAAATCAATGACGAATTGTTGAAAGGACTCCAAGTGAATCACAAAGACATTCTTGCCCTTAGCAACCCCGACATACTTAGCATTATCTGAAACATTATGTTTTTTGACATACGCTAATACTTTATCAATGTCTGACTTCTTAGCTGATTTACGTTGTTCGTTCACCCGTTGGACGCGCAGCCCATCAAAAGCAGTATAGGCATCCAACCCTAAGTACTTTACCAAATACTTGGAATCAAACTGACGCGTGATCAATTGGGGCCGGTCGATTTCACCAAGCGTTAAGGTGATTAAAAATAGGAATAATGCAAACGTGGTGAAACTAAAGCCCATCAATTTAGTCGTTGCTAATTTATCAAAACGAAACTTCTTCATAAAGAACAAGACAACGAACACCACCACATCTGCCCAAAAGAAAATGTCATGGATATTAGTCAGCGCAAATCCTGAAGCACCCAGACCCTGGTTCACCTTGTCATAACCCAACATCGTTGAAACGGACATAAAGTCTGAAAATTCACGATAATAGATGACATTCAACTGTAAAAGCACCACATTGATGACATACATAATGATGGCAACTGGGTAGAATAGTTTGGCCTTATGAAAATAGAAGGCCACACCAATCAACAACAATGCCAACGGCAAGGGGTTGATTAGAGTAGTAATAATTTGGATAATACTTGATCCACTAAATAAATTGAAATCAAGCACGTCAGCCATCATTGTTTTAGCCCAAACTAATAGGACCAACAGCAAAACAAAGCCTACCCGTGACTTCAACCAATCAATTCGACCATAATGTCTCATGAAAAAAACTCCTTCTTTGAGGATGCTCCTCTAGATCAAATATTTTAAAATAGTAGTTATCAACATAACAGGTCTGGTTTATCCCCGTGATAACCCTATGATTAAGTCATTAATTAAAAAACCTTTTTAACTGGTTTAACTTTCCTATTATAGCGTAAAATATTCTTAAACAACTTAAAGCGCCTAGCTTGGTTTACTAAAAAGGAGCATATTATGCCAGAAAACGAATTGATTGTTAGCAAAGAATACGGTATTGGCCATCTTAGCGATCTCGCTTTGGCTATCCGTAAAACCGTTTTTGTCACTGAACAAAAGGTACCCCTTGAACTTGAGCTAGACGACTTTGATGATGCAACAACTCATTATATCGGCTTCGTCAGTGATCGGGCTACTACGACCGCTCGTGTCCATATTATGGATACCGGTAATTGGCACGTGCAACGCGTCGCAACTTTACCGGAAGAACGCGGTAAGGGGTTCTCATCGGTAATTATGAATGCCATCATTGATGATGCCAAGGAAGCGGGTGCACCCCAAATTGAATTAGGTGCACAACTAGAGCGACGTTCATTTTATGAAAAATTTGGCTTCAAAGCCGTCGGGGATACCTTCCTAGATGCCGGCATTGAGCACATTGAAATGATTTTACCATTAAAATAATTTAATTAAATAAACGAACACGACCAGCACTTGCTCTATGAGTAAGTGCTGGTCGTGTTCGTTTTCTATTACTTGGACAGAAAATTTGCTAAGGATGGGGATACTAGCCGCTGATTACCACTTAATATCTTCCGCTTTGATAAACCGTAATTCAAATAAATAATTCTCAACTTGCTGTTTTGTCCACTTGCTACCCTTTGCTGGCAACAAACGAACTTCATCCTTCAAACGCTTGATAAATTTTACATCCATCGGAATTCCATCAATGGCGACATTTTTTGCCAAAACATCTGCGAATTGCTTGTCCGTTAATCCATTTTCATACATTGTGTTTTCATCACTTTCTTAGATCATAATACCTAAACTCATTTTACGGCTTTTTCGACTTTCCAACAATAGACAGGTCTGGACGCAGCGGGAAACGGCTATCATGGGCTACTTACCACAAATCATCGCACCAGCCATTTTATCGCAAATAGACAAATAAATGACACAAACAGCTACCGATTTGTAGACCATTCATGCCATTTATTTACTACTCCACTTAATTGCTATTCAACGTCATTAGTATCGTCTAATGCACGCTCCAACAATTCAGTTACTTCAGCTGGTTGAACGCCAGCTTCAGGAGCTGCTGGCAATGCTTCACCACCAACGACATCCTCAACTAACCCCACCTCGTCAGCAGCATCGACCGTCGCGAATGTTGCTACCTTAGCATCATCCCCCAAACGCATCAAACGCACACCTTGAGTTGATCGACCGGTTTGTGACACTGATTCAACCGTGAAGCGAATCATGACACCTTGATCAGTTGTCAACATAATGTCTTCTTCACCATGAACCACCGCGATACCAACAAGGGGACCATTCTTTTCAGTGATATTGGCCGTCTTGATACCCTTACCACCACGACCCTTAATTGGGTATTCAGTAACAGAAGTACGCTTACCAAAGCCGTTTTCCGTGATAACTAGAATTTCTTCATCATCATGACGGACATCTGCACCAACAACAAAATCACCATCACGCAGTGTGATACCCTTAACGCCGGCAGCTGAACGACCCATTGAACGGACAACAGCTTCTTTAAATGATACTGAGTATCCAGTATGCGTACCAATGAAGATATTTTCTTCACCATTCGTAATAATCACTGAATTCAACTCATCTTCATCACGCAAAGTCAAAGCCTTCAATCCATTCGTACGGATATTACCGAACTCACGAACTGGCGTCCGCTTAACCACCCCGTTACGAGTGACAAAGAACAGGAAGTCATTAGACTCACTAGCATCACCACGGACAGCTACTACCTTTTGAATATTCTCGCTGTCTTCAAGCTTGCCCAATAAGTTAATCACTGGGATTCCCTTAGCAGTCCGACCGTATTCTGGAATCTCATATCCCTTCATACGGAAGACACGACCACGACTAGTGAAGAACAACAACGTATCATGTGTACTAGTACCAATCAATTGATCAATGTAGTCATCGTCGTTCAATCCCATACCTTGGACACCACGACCACCACGGTTTTGTGCACGGAATTCAGTAGCTGCGACACGCTTGATGTAGCCATTATTTGTCAAAGTGACAATGACATCTTCTTCTTCAATCAAGTCTTCATCTTCCAAACTCGTAACCCCGCCAGCTTGCAATTCAGTACGACGCTCATCGCCGTACTTTGCTTGAATTTCAAGCAATTCATTGTAGATGATTTCATCGACACGCTTTGGATTAGCTAAAATATCCTTCAATTCCGTAATTTGAGCCATCAACCCTTGGTATTCATCTTCAATTTTATCGCGTTCCAAACCGGTCAAACGTACCAAACGCATGTCCAAAATGGCTTGGGCTTGCTTATCTGATAGAGCATAGTCGCTCATTAACTTGCTTTTAGCAATATCTGATGTTGCGGAAGAACGAATAATATTGATAATAGCATCGATATGATCTAAAGCAATCCGCAATCCTTCAAGGATATGGGCGCGGGCTTCAGCCTTCTTCAACTCAAATTTAGTACGACGAGTCACCACTTCTTGCTGGTGCTCCAAGTAAGCTTCCAAAATGGCCTTCAAACCAAGCAATTTAGGTTCGCCATCCTTAACTGCCAACATATTGAAGCTAAAGTTTGTTTGCAACAACGTATTTTTGTATAAGTTATTCAAAACAACTGAAGCTGATGCATCACGACGCACCTCAATAGCAACTCGATAGCCTTGACGGTCAGATTCATCGTTAACCGAGGTAATACCATCGATACGCTTTTCGCGTGCTAACTCAGAAATATGTTGAATCAATTTTGCCTTGTTGACCATAAATGGTAACTCAGTAACGACAATCCGTTCCTTACCACTCTTTTCGATCTCGATTTCAACCTTTGAACGAACTGTGACCGTACCCTTACCGGTTTCATAGGCGCGTCGAATACCTGACTTACCCATAACAATCGCTCCGGTTGGAAAGTCTGGACCCGGAATAGCCTCCATCAACTCGGCCGTTGTAACATCTGGATTATTCATCAACATGTGAATACCAGAAATAACTTCACCCAAGTTGTGTGGTGGAATATTTGTCGCCATACCAACAGCGATACCAGTTGCACCATTCACCAAAAGATTTGGGAAACGGGCTGGTAGCACCACAGGCTCCCGATCAGATCCATCATAATTATCGATAAAATCGCTCGTGTCCTTGTTGATATCCCGCAACATTTCCGTCGCAATTTTTGACAAACGGGCTTCGGTATAACGCATTGCGGCCGCTGGGTCACCATCAATTGAACCAAAGTTACCGTGACCATCAACTAGCATATAACGATAACTAAAGTCTTGGGCCATACGAACCATTGATTCGTAAATCGCTGAGTCACCGTGGGGGTGATACTTACCCATGACATCACCGACGATACGGGCTGACTTTTTGTGGGCCTTATCTGGTGTGACACCCAATTCATTCATACCGTACAAAATACGACGATGAACGGGCTTCAAACCATCACGCACGTCAGGCAAAGCACGCGCAACGATAACGGACATTGCGTAATTTAAAAATGAATTACGCATCTGATCGCCAAGTTTAGCTGACTTGATGCGACTGTCCAAAGCATTTTCTTCTTCAGCCATTTTTTCCTCCTATATGAAGTTTCATATAGTGCTTTCACACTGTTTCCTAGACACGCACTGATTTAAACATCCAATTCAGCGTAACGCGCATTTTGTTCGATAAACTCACGACGAGGTTCAACCTTATCACCCATCAACATACTAAATACTTGATCAGCTTCAACGGCATCATCGAGCTCAACGCGCAACATACGACGCACTTTTGGATCCATCGTTGTTTCCCAGAGTTGTTCGGCATCCATTTCACCAAGTCCCTTGTATCGTTGGATAGTTGGTTTTGGTGAAGCTGGTAAGGTTGGCAAAATCTCATTTAACTCTTGATCGGAGTCAAGATACTTCACAAACTTACCTTGGCGTATTTGATACAAAGGTGGTTGTGCAATATACACGTAACCAGCTTCCAATAATGGGCGCATATAACGGTAAATCAAAGTCAACAACAATGTACGAATGTGGGCACCATCGACATCGGCGTCCGTCATGATAATTAACTTATGATAATGCACCTTTGACACATTAAATTCATTACCAAAACCAGTTCCCATGGCTGTGAACAGAGAACGAATTTCTTCATTACCCAAAATTCGTTCCATCGTGGCTTTCTCGACGTTCAAAATCTTACCGCGAATTGGCAAAATAGCTTGCGTCAATCGATCACGACCTTGCTTGGCTGAACCACCGGCAGAGTCTCCCTCAACAATAAATAGTTCTGAAACTGCTGGATCCTTCGAAGTGTTATCAGCCAATTTACCTGGCAAATTTGAAATTTCTAAACCTGACTTCTGACGCGTAGCTTCACGGGCACGCTTGGCGGCAGCACGTGCTTTACCAGCTAAAATTCCCTTTTCAACGATTTGTTTAGCCACAGTTGGATTTTCCAACATAAACCGATTGAATGTATCTGAGAACATACGATCGACCGCCGTACGCGCATCAGAATTACCCAACTTTGTCTTTGTTTGTCCTTCAAACTGTGGGTCAGGGTGCTTAACAGAAACGATTGCCGTCAAACCTTCACGCACATCATCACCACTGAGTGCTTCATCATTTTCCTTCAAGATATTATTCTTACGGGCATAATCATTGATTACCCGTGTCAACGCTGTCTTGAAACCGGTGATGTGTGTCCCACCTTCAATCGTGTTGATGTTATTAGCAAACGACAACATATTCTCGTGGAAGTCATCCGTATATTGCAATGACACTTCTACCTCGATACCGTTTTCGCTACCCTCAACATAAATGGGCTCTTCAAAAATTGGCGTCTTGTTAGTGTTCAAATACTCAACATATTGCTTAATTCCACCTTCATAATGGAAGGTCGTCGTTTCTGGCTCTGCTTCACGATTATCCGTGATTGAAATGCGCAATCCTTTATTCAAGAAGGCCAATTCACGGACACGGGTAGTCAGCGTTTTAGCATCGAACGTGGTTGTCTCATTAAAAATATCTGCATCTGGCAAGAAATGAACAATTGTTCCACGTGAAACAGGTTGGCCTGCAGCAGAAATCTCTTTGATTGATGTCTTAACATGTCCACGCTCAAAGTCCATGTAATAGGCTTTATTATCACGAACAACGATTGCTTCTAGACTAGTTGATAGTGCATTAACCACTGAGGCTCCAACACCGTGTAGTCCTCCAGAAACTTTGTAGCCACCGCCACCAAATTTTCCACCAGCATGCAAAACGGTAAACACTGTTTCAAGGGCTGATTTACCTGTCTTTTGTTGAACGTCAACTGGAATACCACGCCCATCGTCAGTGACGGTGATTGAGTTATCTTTTTCAATCGTAACCGTAATGTGACTAGCAAAACCGGCCAAGGCTTCATCAATTCCGTTATCGACGATTTCCCATACTAAGTGGTGCAATCCTTGACTCGTCGTTGTACCAATGTACATTCCTGGACGCTTACGAACCGCCTCAAGTCCTTCTAGAACTTGAATTTGGCTGGCATCATAATCGCCAGCATTTGTATGCGTTTGTGTGATATCTTCATCTGCCATGCTTACTCCTCTCCTGATTCAGTAAGTGTTCCTGCTGAAACGTTAAAAATCTTAGGTTCATTAATTAATTGCTTAGCCACATCGCTTAATGAAGGCGTCGTAATAAAGGTTTGTACCTTATCTTGGATTGCTGTTAGGAGATGTGTTTGGCGCGTTGTATCCAACTCTGACAACACATCATCCAACAAAAGAATCGGATATTCCCCTGTCTCTTGCTTCATGAGATCAATTTCGGCGAGCTTTACTGCTAAAGCAGTCGTCCGTTGCTGACCTTGTGAACCAAATGTCGCCACGTCGTGATCATTGACATTGAACAACAAATCATCACGATGGGGCCCAAGCAATGTGGTCCCCATGATAATTTCACGGGGTTGTAAATTTTCAAAACGTGCCATCATGGCTTGCTTAATCGTGACTTCATCCCCAAGTTCATCAGCATGTAGCTGTGAAACATAGTTAATTTGCAATGATTCAGTTCCTTGCGTGATGGCCGCATGAATAGGTGCCGCGGCCGCATCTAATTTTTTCAATAAATGCAACCGACGAACAATCAACTCACTAGCAAAATTAGTGAGTTGATCCGTTAAAACTTCTAAGAACAAGATGTCTTTAGCCTGTTTTGATTGAAGTTGTTTTAAATATTGATTGCGCTGCTTTAAAACAGCTCGATACTGATTCGCTATGTATAAGTACTTTGGACTCATCTGGCTAAATTCGCGATCAATGAAACTACGTCGAATGGTTGGCGCCCCTTTGACCAAAGCCAAATCTTCCGGTGCAAACAAAATGACATTTAGCTGACCGATATAATTCGCGAGCTTGGCTTGATCCAAGTGATTCATGCGCGCTTTCTTACCTTTGTTGGTAAACATCAGCGACAAAGGGACATTCCCGTATTGTTTTTTGACGATACCTTGCACGCTAGCTTCCTTACCATCCCAACCGATTAATTCTTTATCGGTGGTGGTGCGATGCGAGCGTGTCAAAGCTAAGACATAAATTGCCTCCAATAAATTCGTTTTTCCCTGGGCATTTGGTCCTAAAAAGACGTTCACACCTGGCACGAACTCGACGGATAGCTCCTTATAATTACGAAAGTTTCGAAGCTGCAATGATTGCAATTCCATTAGGCTTGTGACTCACCACCATTGATGATAAAGCGCTCGCCTCCTGGCAATGCCACGATGTCCCCAGGGTATAGCTTACGCCCACGACGATCATCATGTTCTTCGTTCACTAGAACTTCATTCTCTTTCAAAAACCATTTGGCTTGGCCGCCGGTTGAGATGATACTCTCTTCTTTAAGTAATTGACCCAATGTAATAAATGGGGTTTTGATGGACACTTCTGTTGCCAAATCTCTGTCCTTTCTACCGGAAAAATTCCAGTCTAAAAAAGTAACTTAACTCTTAGTATTATACTCTTTTTTTAATGGTTTCTCAATGTAACTACCGCTTATTTTGCCTTCTAAGCGCTTTTAGGTATGATGAGAGACTATTATCAAAAGACAGTTATTCGTCACGAGAGGTTTATTTGTACCCGTTTTTCAAAATTTGAGGTCTTTTGGCATGATTTACTGACCTATCAACTCATGTTATGGTGATACAAGACACCAACGGAGGACCTTTTATGGAAACATTTATTGAAGAAGTCATTAGCCAATATGGCTATGTGGCCCTTGTATTACTGCTGGCGATCGAAAATATCTTTCCGCCCATCCCCTCAGAATTAATTCTAACTTTCACGGGATATGCTACAACGACGGTTCTAAACCCCATCTGGGCGGTCATTTTCGCAACTTTAGGTTCGATGATTGGGGCCATTATCCTCTATTGGATTGGCACCCAACTGACTTTGACTCGCCTGGAACATTTAGTGAATTCTAAAATCGGTAAAATTTTGCATCTGAAAATGGCCGATTTTATTAAAGCCGAGATGAGCTTTACGAAATATGGGTATTGGTCTGTTTTCATTGGTCGCTTCATTCCAGTAGTGCGCAGTTTAATTTCTGTACCTGCTGGCATGACAAGGATGAACTTTCCCCGTTTCTTACTTTTTAGTACATTAGGTTCGATTATTTGGAACAGCGTTTTAATTAGTTTAGGCTATTACGCCGGTAAAGCCTGGCAACATGTATTGGTCCAATTTGAAACTATCACGATGTATTTTAAATACGTCCTCATTTTGATTGCTGGCTTTCTTATCATCTACTTCATCTGGACTCGTTTTATTAAAAAAGCACCTAAAGAATGATTTTCACTCAAAAACCTCATTAAAATCCTAACAAAAAGCGACTTGTAACTGGTTCCAAACCATTACAAGTCGCTTTTGATATACAAATTATATTTTATTTGTCGAATGAAGTATCCACAAAATACTAAACAACATGTTCACTAAAATGATACCGATCAGCCAGGCCAACCAAAAATACCATTTCTTGGTTTTATGATGCCACACTAAACCACCCAGTAAAGCACCATAACCACCAAAAATTACTGCCATGGTTAAGAGCGTTTTTTCGGGCGTCCGCCAAGCATGCGCAATCGCTTTGCGTTTATCCGCTGCATATGCTGCCAACACCATAATATTCCAGATGAATACGACTAGGATACTTATTCCAAATAAGGTCATATCGCAATCTCGCAATCAATTAGTAAGTACGAACTGGTGTAATCAAGTAGATGAAATTCATCGCATTATTCGTTGGTACTAATGTGAACGGATCCAAGGGTGTCTTAAAACCAATTTGAATCTCGGTATCGCCGAATGTACGTAAAGCATCCTTCATGTAATCAGGGTTGAATGAAATTGTAATTTCATCACCAGCTGTTTCGGCGGCAAAGATTTCTTCTTCAACTTTTCCAACTTCTGGTGAATTTGATGAAATCATCGATGAATTTGCTGAAATTGAAAATTGAATGACATTTGAACGGCCTTCATGTGATAGCAAGGCGGCTCGATCAATGGTTTGCGCCAACTCACGCGCGTTGATGGTCAGTGTTGTCCGCTTTTCAGTGGGAATCAAACGTGACGCATCTGGGTAGTTACCCTCCAACAAACGTGAATAGAACAATGTATTAGCACCTAATTGGAAGATAATCTGGTTTTCAGCAACCCGAATTTCAACCGTTTCAACTTCTTCCAACATCCCAACTAATTGCTTTAACGAATCACCTGGTACAACGATGTCTGCTTCAACATCACTTTCACCAAAGTTTAGCGTACGTTGTGCCAAACGGTGACGATCAGTTGCAACGGCTGTCAAGTTACCACTAGCTAAAACAAAGTGTACCCCTGTCAAAATTGGTTGGCTTAATTGTTTTGAAACTGAGTCAATGGTTTGACGAATCACTTCAACTAGCGTATCTGCTGGTAAGATCAATTGATTTTTAATCGTAATTTCTGGCAAATGTGGATAGTTGTTCGCATCTTGACCATTAATATCGAATTCGGCAGAACCTGAATTGATCTTTGCTTGGAAACCAGTGGTTTGCGTCAAAGTCATTTCTTCACCTGGCAAGCGCTTCACGATATTCGTAAAGAACGTTGCTGGTAAGGCAATGGCTCCGATTTCTTGGATTTGCAAATTGGCACTGTCATCGGTCTTTTCAATGGTTGTTTCAATAGAAATATCAGTATCTGAACCAGTCAATGTAATGCCTGTCTCTTCAACAACCATCTTAATATGCGTCAAGATTGGCATTGATGCTCGTGAAGAGATCGCACGGTTAACATAGTTCAACGCTTTAATAAATGCTGATCGATTTATTGTAAATTGCATTTTGTATACTCCCAAGTCAGTTAGATTAATTTTATTTTAGCCGGGCTTAATTGACTTATTTATTAATACTTAGAAGTAATAATAATAATAAGGGCTGTGGAAACTGTGGAAAAGTCTCGTGTAGCCAATGTTATCAAGGAATGAAGCCTTCTGAAAATGTTGTGGAAAACTTTGAAAAACTAAATTATTTATCCACAGTCTATTCGGTCAATTTAGTGCGAATAGCTTGTAATTGACGTTCAACTGTATTGTCTTCATCCACTAGTTTAGCAATTTTTTCGGTTGAATGCATGACGGTTGTGTGATCTTTGTTACCAAAGGCTACTCCAATTTGGGGTAATGATTCTTGGGTGATCTCACGTGATAAGTACATCGCCACTTGACGAGCAAAGACAACCGGTTTAGTACGACCCTTACCAATGATATCAGCTACCGGTACATTGAAGTACTCTGAAACCGCTGATTGGACTAAAGGAATCGTAATGACACGATGACGTTCATAATTCATTGATTCCAGGATTGCCTGGGCATCTTTTAACGTGACTTCAGTCGTACCAAACTTCGCCTTGGCCACAATTTTATTGAAGACCCCCTTCAGCTCACGAACGTTAGTATCAACGGCACCAGCGACTTCTTCGATAATCTCTTTGCTGATCGCCACGTTTTGATGTTCTGCTTCATTCATCAAAATACCAATTCGTGCGTTGACATCGGGCTTGGTGATATTGGCCGTGAAGCCTTGTGAGAAGCGGGATACCAGCCGATTTTCAACACCAGCAATCTGGTTAGGGGCTTTATCGGAAGTCATCACGATCTGGTGCCCATTACGCGTAATGACATTAAAGGTGTTGAAGAATTCTTCTTGTATTTTACGGTCAGTATCGGGATTACTGTTCCCAGATAAGAATTGCACGTCGTCGACTAATAACAGATCAACACCACGGTATTCAGATTTAAACTCTTCTGCTCGGCCCATCCGCAAAGCATCAAACCAGTCATTGGTAAATTCTTCAGTGGTGATGAATTTAACCTTGGCGTTAGGATTACGTTGCATCACATCGTTGCCAATTGATTGCATTAAGTGGGTTTTACCTAAGCCTGAATCACCATAGATGAACATGGGATTCCATTGTGTGCTTAGAGGGTGTTCAGCAATGGAGCGTGCGACACTGACCGCTTCTTGATTATTGATTGATGGCACGTAGCTATCAAATGTGTATGAAGCATCTAATTTAGAATCGGTCATCCATTCAGGTGTATCAGCTAAGTTTAATGTAATTTGTTCTTCATGGCGCGTTTCAACCACAGGTTGGGCAACGGTTTGTGTTGCAATCAACGTCACTAGCGGTTGTACGAAAACAGGGGTGCCATTTAAGACCATCGTTGCCTGCATCGCAGCTTGGACAAATGGTTGGTAGTAGTCACCACTTTGTTGCCATTGCTCAGCTACTTGCTCATGTGATGTGGTTAGGTATAAAACCGCGGTGCCATTGTCTTTAATCTCAAAACTCACCGCAGTCAATGACCCGACAAATGTTTCATAAGTTAGGCCAGATGCAACGGTTGCCTGCAAGTTTTGTTTGATGGCGTCCCAAAGTTGGTTATGATCCATGGGAGAGCCTCCTTCATCCTTAAAATCGATTTCTATATTTGGCAATAACAGCAAAAAGTGCGTTATCACATGTTACACAGGCTAAAAAAATCAGTCTACGCAATTTAACATAAGACTATTCTATCAAGGTTCCAGCGAGTTTTCCACAGGAGAACAGTTTAATAATTTTTAACTACATAACGATTTGTGATGTCCACACCCTGTGGAAAAAGATTTGCACTAATTCACAGGGATGTGAAAAAAAGAAGCAGTCCGCATGTGGAAAAGTGTGGAAAAGTCGCAGAAGCTAGTGATATCCACGGGTTGTTGTGGATAAATTTGAACGTAAAACACTAGTTTTCAACAGGTTATCCACATTTCCACAGGCAGTATTAGGGTTTTTATACCACCCTGTGGATATTGTGGATAACCTGTGGAAACTGTGGAAAAACTCAAAAACAGGGTCCACCCCTTACGTAATTGCTAACATAACGTAAAGTTAGATTGGGGATAAAATTCATACAAAATAGTTGTATATTTATGCTTATACAAAGTAAAGAAAAGGTTAAGAAGATAAAGAGGGTTGCTTACCTGCCGTAATTCTGGTAACATTAGTTATTGAATTTGTGGTTTGGCTCTGCCAGCCGCAGGCCAAATCTAACTACGAATGGGAGGTGTCATCTTATGAAGCGTACATACCAACCTAAGAAGCGTCACCGCGAGCGTGTACACGGATTCCGTAAGCGCATGAGCACAAGCAACGGACGTAAGGTACTTGCACGTCGCCGCCAAAAGGGCCGCAAGGTATTGTCAGCCTAATTAGGGTTACTGATAAAAGCGAACACGCGCGGTTCGGCCAAATGGCTGAGCTGCGCGTTTTGTTTTATATTTTTAATATTATGTTTTCTTCTATAAAAAGAAAGCGCCATGGAGTGAAATAATGCGTAAGAGTTATCGTGTTAAAACCGAGCAGGATTTCCAAACGGTCTATGATCAACATAATTCAGTTGCTAACCGGATGTTCATCATCTATACGATGGAACGTGAACAGCCTGATCACTTACGCTTGGGAATTTCCATTTCGAAGAAAGTGGCATTACGTGGGCATGAACGAGTCTGGATCAAGCGCCGGATTCGTCAAAGTGTGCTTGAAATGATGCCAGAATTGAAGCCAAATGTGGATATTCTGGTCATTGTACGTAAATCCGCCTTTCAACAAGAAATGTCAGTGATTAAACAAAACTTGCAACATGCGTTTAAATTAGCTGATTTGTTCAAATAAAGTAGTTAATGGGATATAACGGTTTTATATAACAACTACTATCATAATTAGGTATATACAAAGAATATGGAGAATTAGAATGCAGACTGCAGAAAATTCAGCAAAGCCGGTTCGTTACGTGAAGTCAACGGTTGCCTCCGCAACGGCGTTGATTGTCATGGTGATTGCAGCGATTACTTATCAAGGTCATGTTGCTGGCACGGGATTGTGGCATGGTGTGATCATTGGTAATTTTGCCCGTTCAATTTTGGGAATTTCAAGTTGGTTTGGCGATAATTATGGTTTGGGAATCATTGTCTTTACCCTGATGATTCGTGTTTTGATTTTGCCATTGATGGTGTATCAAACAAAATCAATGCGTTTGATGCAAGAAGTGCAACCAGTTATCAAGAAGATTCAAGAGAAGTACCCAAATCGTCGTGACACTGCACAAATGCAAGCCATGCAAACGGAAACTAGTGCCGTGTATAAAGAATACGGCATCAATCCATTTGCATCATTCTTACCATTATTGATTCAAGCACCTGTCTTGATTGCATTGTATCAATCAATCATGAATACGAAGGTCTTGCAAACGGGATCATTTATATGGGTGCAGTTAGGTCAACACGATCCGTACTTTATCCTACCGATCTTAGCTGCTTTGTTTACATTTGTATCTTCATACTTGGTCATGCTAGGACAGCCTGAAAAGAATGGCGTATCAACAACGATGACGTATGCTATGCCAGTGATGATCTTCATCTTTGCTATTAACGTACCATCGGCCTTGTCGCTGTACTGGGTGGTTTCAAATGCATTCCAAGTGATTCAAACATGGACGATTCAAAACCCCTTTGAAATTCGACGTGAACGTCAAGCGAAGAAGGCCGCTGAACGCGCTCGAGAACGTGCGATCCGTAAGGCAAAGAAGCGTAAGAAGTAAATTGAATTATCTTTAGCGACCCTGTGTCAGTCACGGGGTCGCTTTTTTGCGTTCAAATTAGCGCATGATTTATCAATCAGTTGAAAAGGGTACCATCTTTTTAGAAATAAGGTATATTTAGTGAGTTGGGTATTATAATGGGGTGGGAAATGAAAAAAATAAATCTGCAAACGACGTTCATTTTTGGGTTAATCTCAGTTTTAAGTTATATTCCTATTATGCGGACGCATCGCGTTTTTGGTCAGGGAGATTTGTTATTTCATCTGAATAGAATGTTAGGGCTGGCAGAAGGTCTCCGTCATGGACAATTGAACTATCGTAGCTTTGATGTGTTATCAAATATCGGTAGTGCGACAAATTATTTTTATCCGTTTGTGTTTACATTGGTCTTCGCGGGATTATTTGTCGTATTGGCGAATCATCTGGTATTGGCATTCTACGTCGGTGAATTAATCTTATTGTTTTGCACCTTGATGGTAGCCTATTGGAGTATGAAATCTTTTGCCGGTAATCACAAACGGGCATTCATCTTTGCGATTTTTTGGGGCTTTAGTGGGTATCGTTTCTATTTAGCATTAGATCAATTTGTCTTAGGTGAGGCTATTGCATTTGTATTTTTACCATTGGTCTTTCTAGGATTTTACGAGGTTTTTTTCAGAAATCACAAACGATGGTGTCTTTTAGGCTTCGGCATGACTTTGTTGCTGTACGCGCACATGCTTTCGGTTGTTTTAACAACGGCTATATTTGTGGTCATTGCACTCAGCGCGATGTTAACAAAACGAATTAGTGGCTATAAAGAACGGATTGGCGCATTGATTAGAGCCATTAGCCTATTCATCATTTTGGGAGCTGTGGTTTGGGTTCCTTTACTGTACCAATTCTCAATGACAAAGATTCAGACAACAACAAAACAGTCAGTGCTGTTCATGGCATCGTTAGGTGATAACCTAGTTAATGCGTTGAACGGTTCGTACCAAAATATTGGTATTTTCGGGGTGGTTGCGGTCGTTTGGGCTTTAGTTTTGTTGTTTCAAAAGCGCTATGAGTTAAATGTGCTGTTTGGTCTGATTGGCGTGATCATATTTATTTTGGGTACAAATATTTTCCCTTGGTATGCCATACCATTTAGGCTACAGGCCTTGATACAATTCCCTTATCGCTTATTCAGCTATGCCACGCTATTTTTATTTGTCTTTTTATCTAAGGAATTAGCGGATAGATACAAGCAACTACAGCATTATCGACTAGCCATGGTGACGCTGATGGTATTCTCAGTTATTAATTTTTGGGGACATTCAGAACTGTTGGTTGCAAATCGCCAAAATAATCCCGTGCTCAACTTGAAACAAGATCGCGCTGCAGATTCAAATCATCAAGAGTCAACATTTGTAGCAGATACAGCTGGGTTAAAAACAATCTTGGGTAGTCGGCATGACTATATTGGGATGACGGATTATGCACCAATCAATAGTTGGCAACCGCTCAATACAGCCAGCTTGTTAAAACAAGAGGTCTTGTTTAATCATCAGGCGGTTGACGCAAAAATAAGTTATCAATCAAATCAGAGTATGTATCAGGTGACGGTTAATCAAGCTGGTTGGTTAGATTTACCCGTATTAGCATATGGTAATGAAACAGTGCTGTTAGACGGTCATCAGGTGGCAATTAAGCAAAGCCAGCGTGGTAGCGTGGCCGTTTATCTTGAAAGTGGTCAACATATGATTCAAGTTAGCGCACCAGCCCCGAGGTGGATTTATGGTCTTTGGATATTTGTTTTTATCGCATGGATAATTGTGTTACTTCGTTTATGGTCTCGCGATAAAATAACTAAGGTACCGATATCAGCACGATAACTGGTCATTTGTTTCACGTGAAAATACTGTTCTGTTTTTTATTTGGTAAAACCGTGCTACATCAACTCATTTTGCTTCAAAGTGTCTCAAAAATCCAAATAATAACACCAATTTGACACCACTCTTTCAAGAAGGTCTTTATTTTTTTGACAAAATTATGTTTACAATACTATCAATTAGCTTTAAAGGAATAAGATCATCACGATTAAAAAAATATTTCCCCGGTATATCTTGTAAGTATTCTTGTATACTGGATCGAATCGCATATTGATCCACTAACCTAAGATCTAAGTAGTTTGTCTTATGGTATAACCTCTGTGCAAAGATAAATTTAAACATCTCAATAGTATTTTCGCTATTGTCAGTTAAAAGTTTGACAACCTTACGCTGTGTATTGTCTATCACTTCATCAGCCGTCTCATCGTAGGTTTTAGCGAAGCTGTACCCTGCTAATTGATATCCATCACTGTAGAGTACTTCATCAAATAAAATTTGACCATACTTGAAGTAGCTAGTTTTTCCTGAATGTGACTCTCCAAGTACAACATAGTTGGTTTCACTTACTTTTCCTGCGGTACCATGTATTGGCAAGAAACCACTGTACATAAATTTTCGATTAATTCGCCCCTCAATTAACTTTTGAATGAGCGGCAAAAAGGTCGTGAAATCAGACAGCGTTCGATATGAAATATCTACTACATCGTCACGTACAATAATATGATTATCAGAAATTTGGAAGACAAGGTTATTATATATATCAACCCCTTTTTTTACACCACTTACTTCGTCTTCAATTGTTACCATTCTAGGTATCGATTTTTGTGAAATTCTGAAAATTGTAGCTTGTGATGCAATGATTGAGTTCTTCCGTTCCTCAAAATTAAAATACTTCGAAATTTTTTCAAGAATATTTAGATCATCCGCAGAAAAATATATGTCTATATTGTGTATAAATGACTTCACAGTAAAGTCATACATAAATTCAGCTAAATTGATTGGAGCATTTATATACTTATCTCTAACTAGGATTTTCCCATCTAGTATCGTTACCTTATACTTACTATAATTCATCTAAAAATCCCATCCATTCTACAACCAATGAGCTAACTTCTGAATCTGATATATCGATTTTTAAAAATCTAAGTTGTGTATACTTTTTGAATAACTCGTCAGTTACTATATTCTTAAGCAATTTTGGTATCTATTTTCCATTTAGCGTAGTGATATTTTTTTTCAGTAGAAGTAAAATTGCTAAATCATCACCGATGGATTCAATAACAATTTTCCGACTGTATGGCTCATCTATTGACAAATCTTTCAAATCATTCAACAATTGGTAATAAAATTTTTGATACAACAGATCAAAATCAATATCATTTTTGGCATGTTCAATTTTATTTAACAAAACTTTTTGAGTATCTTTAATGACTTTTCCTGATAAGACACGACCACTCAAAAAGTTCATATCACGTTTTGCAGTTAACATATCTTCAGTGAATGCCTGTACTAGCTTTTCAAATTCATCGATCGAAATGTTTTGAATGTGAAACTTCGCTCCCTCTACTATACTCACAACCAATTTTTCTAAATTCGTGATGTCAGATGGCTTGTATACTACAACTAAATCCACATCGCTATCCCTGTTAGAAACCCCCATCGTTGTTGACCCATGCTGGATTATTCCAAGTGAGGATTTCATAAAAGGAAAGGAATCCATTATAAATTTAACATCCATAAGTTAAGTCACCTCAAATAAATAATAGAATAGTAATCAAGATGATAGTGATGATTAACCGCACTACGTGATGTTGCCAGTGAAACGAATGTGTCGATACTCCACGGTATAGTGCTAATGCTTGGTATCCAATCAAACTAATTGATACTGGAATTACAATATACGGCTCAGAAACATATATTAGTGATATTATCAAAGCGATACTGATTAGGAAGTTAATATAGTGAAACTCTCGATCGGTGTCTTTTTCGCTTATCAGGCTTTGCACTGATGCTATAATCATTAGCAGGGCATATATGCCGATTAAAACTCTTATAATAATCATGATTACTTCTCCTTAATTTTAAACCTTACGGTATTATTTGAATTCCTAAAACCGCTAATAAAAGCACAAAAAATATTGAAAGTATGAACAACATCCCCCAAGCCATTACAACCTTTTGGGAATAAGCGTCTAAATGCTGAGTATCATCACGCTTAACGAAGTTTTTTGCTAATTCAAAGAATTTTTGCTTTAGTGCATATACTCCGGTAATGTCCTGAAATAGTAAATATCCGTCTCCTCTTAATAAGAAGGGGTAGCTAGACGCTAAGATCATTACGGTAGACACTAGGGATATAGACTCTAGTAGAGTCTTCATTTCATAATTAGAGCTACTCAAAGCAACCGAAATAGCTAGTACAGGGACGGCAATAATTTGTATTGTACTCATTAAAATAATATGAATCCGCTCCCTCTTGGAGAGTAAGTATATTGCTGATTTCCCACTACCTATTGATAAAAAAATCAAAAATGAAACTCTTATATAGAATGCGGTGTACCCAAAAAGTTAAAGTAAAATAATTTAGCTGATTAAGCGGCCATTTGTCGGTATTCTACCGGTGAGTGGCCGTTTAATTTTGTTTGAATGCGTGCGTTATTGTAATACCGTATCCAATCATTAATCGCATGAATCAATTCTTTTGCGGATGCGTACTTGCTCAATGCACCAATTTCAACTTTTAGTTTATTAAAGAAACTTTCCATAACCGCATTATCTAGAGCGGTCGCACGACGCGACATGCTTTGGATAATGCGGTTTTGCTTTAATATATTGCGCCATGATTTGTGACGATATTGCCACCCTTGATCAGTGTGAATGGTTGTGCGATAAGAGCGTGTGGGTAGCAGCTCTACGAGCTGATTAAGTGGTTGTAGGGTAAAGGCAAGATTAGGACTAGTGCCAATTGCGTGCGTAAGTATTTCATTATTATACATATCGAGAATAGGCTCCAGATAAACTTTTTCTCCCGTAGCTGGTACCTTAAATTCAGTGACATCACTAGATAGTTTTTGGAATGGACGATCAGTTTTAAAGCGGCGGTGAATCTTGTTCTTCACGCGCTTTCTCTCAGGTCCTTTAGATGAATCATACTTACGTGATGGCTTGTTGTACCCAACACCTTGTAATCCCATCTCATGCATAACTCGTTGGACTTTCTTATGATTTACTTTTGCGAACTCTGATTGCTTACGTAACTTTAAATAAACTCTGCGCACGCCATAGTGTTTATCAGCTTTCCAGATTGTTTTAATAGCCACGCGAAGTGGCTCGTCAGGGTCATCGTTTTTGAACTTGCGTTTCCAATAGTGGACGGTGCTCTCTACAATTGGTAGAACACTTAGGATATCAATCAGTTTAAATTGCGCCTCGAGTCGGCAGGTTACTTCTGCGAGTTGTCGGTTCGTTGCTGAATCGAGGCTAATAATTTTAACGCTTCATTTTGGATTTTTAATCGCAGTACTTCATCTTCCAATTGGGCGAGTCGATTTTCTTCTGCGCTCAACTTGTTTGTTTGGGTTTGCTTCTTCTTAGTCATTTTAGGTTTTTGTCCTTTTTAAATAGACAATAACCCATTTGGTCCAAGTTTGGAATATATTTCTTTCCATTTAATTATTTGTGCCGTGCCAACGTAGCCAAACTTGGCCGCAACAGCCGTCAATGAAGCGTTTTCCCTAATCGCCCATGAGGCTACCGCAATACGGAATTCTCCCGTTATTGCAGGGGGATTTAATAGCACATCAGGTCCATGTGTAGCGTAAGCTGCGAGAAGCATACTAAATAGCGTTTTAGAAACACCGTAGTGTTTGGCTACTTTGGCCTTTGAGGCGAAGCCTGCATGATACGCCAGAATCGCCTCAAGTTTTGTTTGTTTTGAAATTTTTGTCATAAATAAAACCCCGAAAGTTACTTTAACTTTCGGGGTACGCCTCAAATCAGAGCCCTTTTTTATTAACAAGAAATAGAAAAGGAGCCCTAAAAAATGGCTAAATCCCCCACATTTACGAAAGTAAAAGATGGTAAGCACAAAGGAGAATACTTAATACGTGTTCAATATCGCGACGTTGAAACTGGAAAGTTAAAGAGCCTTCCCCGCAAATATGCGAGAACAAAGTCAGATGCGCTTAAGCTGTGGTCAGAAATGACTAATCAGCCTAAAACGCCTACATCTCAAGAGAAATTCCAACAAAACACGTTACTCGCTACCTCGTTTGAGCATTGGGCTAATCAGCGACTAGATGCAGGGTTAGCTAGATCAGAAAGCGCGCGACAACGGTTAAATCGTTCGATTGAAATTGTGAATAAATTTGCTCCACGTGTTACCGTTGAGAATACCACTCAAGTTACGATTGGCACGTTAATCCGTTCCACCCAAGAAGCGCATGCTGAAAAATGGAAACTCACAACGAACGGCGTTGCTGGAAAAACTGCCACACAGTTACGTCAATTTTTTGATGAGACACAGGGATACCGACAAAACCCGGTGCCAAAACGAGCAATAGAAATTTTCTTCTTGTTGGATGAAATTGAATCATCTGGTGGCGCACCTGTTCTGACCTGGGAACAACTGGAAAAAACAAGAAAATTTGTTATGAGCAAAGTGAGGACAGCGAGTATATTTGACACTGGTGCGTGGTTAGGTACTTGGCTTGCGACTGAAACAGGCGCGCGAACCGGTGAGATTTTGGGCGCTGAATTTGGTGACATTCACCAAAATAATCAAGAAGTCATCGTGTTCAATATTTCTAAATTTTTCAATCTTACTGAGGATCGATTTACATCGCACGTTAAAGCGAGAATAACGGGTGAGAACCGAGATAGCTTAGCACTTTCGGATGAATTAGTTACCGCACTTCGTGAATTCGAAAAGCGTCGAAAAAAATTCCTTGATGCTAATCATATTGATGTTGCTAATAAATTGGTTATGTTAGATATCAAACGCGTTAAGCGTACTGCCGAAGCGAAACCGGCAAGAATAGCACCGTTTGAAGTACAGCTAGAGGCGTTGCGTAAATTAATGAAAATGCCGAATTTGACGGTTTACAGCTTTAGAAAAACGATTGCGATCCAACTAGTAGCGGACGGTGTCCCTATCGCACAAGTTGCTCAAATCATGGGACACACTCCCGAAACATTGATGCGCTATTACATTAAACCGCAGGGCACACCGCTTGATGTGTTAAACATGTTCAACGACAAGCGTGCTTCGTGACACCAATTTGACACCACCTTTTAGAGGAATGCAGGTTTATCAAGGTGTTAGAGACGAAAATATGTTTCACGTGAAACAATACAAGTTGGCCAAACATTAAAAAAATTTATTAAAAAAATTTATTAAAAAAATTTATTAAAAAAATTTATTAAAAAAATAAAGAGGCTATAAACATTTAAATGACAATGTTTATAGCCTCTTTAAGATGATGTTAATACGTATCAAATGGCGTTAAAGTCGAAATTTAGGTTCATTTGTTGTAATATTAATAGCGTTGTTTTCAAGGACGCACAATCTAATAATAAGAGAATAAATTATGTGGAAAAAAATATTAATATTATGCGTGATTATTGCCGTAGTTGGTGTGGGGATGACAGCCTTTTTTAAAAACTACAACGTGAAGATTGCGATCACGACAAAGCAGCATCAAACTAAGCATCCAAAGAGGCAACTGCAAACGGATTGGTCGCAACAAAATGTTGTGGTATTTGGGGACTCAGTTTCGGTAGGTTATACCGGTATTGCAAATCATGCTGATACAAATGCGTGGACCTACCAAGTGGCTAAGAAGTTGAAATTCCATTCATTCACGAAGTATGCGGTGAATGCAGCGACCATTACAGGTAATGACACAACCAAAGATTTCTTAGGCCAAATACAACGTTTTCAAATGAGCAAAACTGCTGATTCAGCAACAGTGGCAATTATTTCGCTTGGTGTGAACGACATTAATTTAACGAAATATACGCCGGCTGAAGTCGCTAAGCAATTAAAATATTACATTAATGAGTTAAAGGCGATGAACTCAAAGTTAGTCATTTATGGTGTTGATCCAATGGCTAATTATGTTTTGAATGATAAAAAACAGAACACAAAAAACGCCGTGGGTTACACAGCTAATGCTTATATCCAAGCAATTAATCAGGTATATCAACAAAAGGGCATTCAAGTCTATAACTGGGCAAAAGATCCGATTGTGACTGATGAAAATCACCAAAAAATGTACGGTGATCATGTCATTCATCCAACGCAAGCGACACAAAATAAAATGGCCCAGCATTTAGCAACGTGGCTCGCAAATCAATAAGAGAAAAAGCAGGATTCAGCAGTGATGCAAGGATTCTGCTTTTCTAACAAATTTAAGGTAGCAGGTATGGTAAAACAACGTATTCAACTATTTGATATCGCTCGTGGGTTAGCGATATTTATGGTTATTTCAGCGCATACGCTGACGATTTTTAAAGGAACTTCAATTAGTAATTTTTTGTTTTTAGGTAATTTAGCTGTTTTCTTTGTTGTCTCAGGATATTTTTATCGACCAAAGTCACTCATGCAAATTGTAAAAACAGGCGTAAACACATTATTGATCCCATATTTTATTGCTGCAATTGGCTATTTACTAATTCGTGGTTTCATCGGGGTAGTTTTTTTGCACCACGAGTTCATTACGACGGCAAAATGGATATCACTAATTTATGCGAATGGTGTATTAGCAACGACGCCAACTGGTTATGAATTAACGGCTCAGATTGGGGCGATTTGGTTCTTACCAACGATGTTTATCGCTAATATTATTTTCCAATTGATTATGCGTTTATCAAAACGTTGGGAGCAAAGGTTAGTCATTTTAGTGATGTTTATCTTAGGGGTAGGGCTAGCCCATTTTGGATTATGGCCATGGTCATTTCAAACGGCGCTTCAGGTTCAAGTATTTTATATGTTTGGCTACGAATTAGCGCAATATGTAAAGCAACACCAGACGTTGATCTTTACTAAATGGTGGGTTGGTTGGAGCAGCTTTACAGTTTGGTTAGTCAGTAGCTGGTTTACCTGGTATGGGTTAAACCAGGGGCGGGCTGAGCACATTGTGTTAGCCACCATCGCAGCAGCAGCCAGTGCGATTGCCATTTTGAGCTTTAGCTATTTTATCGAAAGACATTGGGTCTGGCTGACAAAATTTTTAGCATATGCTGGGGAATTCTCGTTGATCATTTTGATAATTCACACAACTGACCTTAATTTAACCGATATGTATTTGCAACAATTCATGGATCGGCAAGCACCAGGTACGCGATTAATGATGTATATCAGTTTAACGATCCTTCGTATTGGGTATGCAACTGGCTTAACTTGGATTATTCTAAAATTTAGGTTGTTACGTAAGTGGTTGGTGCAACGTGATTTTCCAATTACTAAGTAACATAAAATAAGACCGCAACGCTGATTTTTCCAGCATTGCGGTCTTATTTTGATTACTTATTGATATTACGGATGAAGTTGTTAAAGGGTTCATCGGCTGTTTTCTTGGGAATGACAAGACCTTGTTGGCGGCCTACTAGCAAGTAGATCGCAGTTTTATCTTCGACAATCTTATAGATGTTGGTGTAATCAAAACGCGTTTTACCAAGACTTGAGGTTTGTTCAACATAGGTGTCAAAGAAATTGTAATGCACCGCCAGATTTTGTATAGCTTCATTTGAAGTATATGTGCGTTTAATCATCACCGTGTAGAAGGCAAAAAACAAGAACATAAAAGCCAAACCGCCAAGAATATTAAGCAACCAGGAGGTATTCCCGGAGGTCATTGCGGCTAGCAAGTAACCAACAAGGAAGATTAAGGTCAGAAAAACACTTAGACGCGTGCGATTAACGATGAGTGTGAATTTACGATACGTCACAAAGTCAAAGGTGACATCTTGTTCGTATAACTTTTTCATTGGATGCTCCTAGAAAATGAGGCCGAGACCCAAGCCAAGTGCTAAGAAGATTGAAATGACAACGGCATTTTTAATCGCCAAGATGAAATTTGGGTTTTTAGCAGGATTGGCTTGGAATTTGCGGACGTTGCGATGCACGATTGGATATGACAGAATTGCGATCAAAGCTGTCCAAGGCAAAATACCCAATAGGACGGAGATAATCACCATGACATAGCCAGCATCATAAATCCAACCAAATAACTTCAAGGTTGTGGCCTTACCGAGGTAAAAGGCCAAGGTATGGCGACCTTCAGCGACATCTTCTTCAAAATCACCAAGGTTATTAGCCAACATGATATTTCCAATGGCAAACCAGGCCACCGCAGATGCAAAGATAGCATGCCACAGGAGTGTGAAATTAAAAGTTGGCGCAATATTAACATAAGTTGCTGCCAAGAAGATGAGGTAGCCCATCGTTAAGCCGGAAGCCAGTTCACCAAACGGTGTACGTGATAAGGGTACTGGTGTCCCAGCATACCAGTAGGCAATGACAAACCCGATGATCCCCATGAATAGTAAGGGTAGGCCAGTAACGGTCACTAGCCAAATGCCGCCGATGGCCACAAAGGCTACTAAGCCAAACAAGGTACCCCATCCTTGGACAGGCGTGATCCCAGCTTCACCGATGATGTTGTTAACCCCATTTTTCCAGTCATCACTCGTGGCCCGTTGAAAGTCGGATAAGTTATTCCAGACGTTAACGGCCATTTGGAGCGCGAAAGCAACTAACGCAAAGACAATGGCGTAAGTAGGATGTATCAGGTGATAAGTTTTAACTGCGTACAAGTTACCTAAAATTAAAGGTAGCGCACTGGCAACGAGTGACTGAATCTCAATAAATTTCAGCCATTGTTTAAAAGTCATGAATCTTTCTCTTTTCTAGATAGTGCGGAAGGTACGGCGATTTTCATCGACGGTGCCAGCCGTCACTATCACTTGATCAATACGTGCAAAGGGAGACGGATTAGCTTTGATTGCGGCAACAAAGTGTTCAATGTCAGCTTCTGCTCCTTGCGCTTCAATTTTAACAGTTCCATCACTGACATTCCAGACAACGCCAGTGATGTGGTGCTTTTTGGCAATGAGTTGGGTTGAATAGCGGAAGCCGACTCCTTGGACATGCCCAAATATATGGATATTGATTGCTTGCATAATTTTCCCCTTTTAATGGTAGTTTAACATATAAATTAACAGTAAAAAACCGACTACAAACCCCCAATAGAGGGTGTGTAATCGGTCGATGAACTATTTTGTTAAATCATTTGTAAAGTATTTCTTCGAAATTTTGGTTAGTGTACCATTATTTTTGAGATGCTTTTCGGCTTTTTTAACGGCCTTAAGCAATTTTTTGTCTTTTTTGTTAAGCATTGGGTAGGCTTTTGAAGCACCGGCTTGCTTAGTCACATCAATTGTCCGCAATTTTTTAGCTTGCTTTGGGTTCGCTTTCTTATAGACCCCCCAGGCGGCATCATCGTTAATTGTGGCGTCAGCCTTACCAGACTCAATTAAGGTCATTGACTCACTGAAACCTGGCGATGCAACAATCGTGGCACCGAGTTTCTTAGCAGCTTGGCCGAAGTTGGATTCAGCTGTCTGAGCGGCCGTGTGGTTCTTGAGTTGTGCGGCCGTTTTAATTGATGACGACTTCTTAACAACCAAAACAGCACCCGTGTTGAGGTAGGCAGTGCCGAAACCATATTTTTTGAGACGTTCGGCATTCTTGGACATATTATTTAGGACAAGGTCGTATTTGTTAGTATCCAAACCGGCGACCAGAGAATCAAACTTAGTCGTCACGAATACAGGTTTCAGCTTTAATTGCTTGGCGATGGCCTTACCCACAGCAACATCGTAACCAACTAGGTTACCCTGCTTATTACGGTATGAGAATGGGGCGTAGGTACCCTCTAACCCAATGGTTAAAGTACCCTTGGTCTTCACCTCTGATTTATAGCTGGCAGCCGCAACGGTCGTTGTTGCAGGCACAAACGCACTGGTAACCAAACCAGCAGTCAAAGTAACAGCAGTTATTTTAAGCATCTTGTTCATTATTTTTCTCCTAATGTGGGTCAAGCTAGATTATAAAAATAAAATGAGCATCAACAGACATTAGTTGAGGCATTCATGATAAATGCCAAGTGTGATTGGGTATGCATGGACAATGCCTCCTTGAGAGAATTTAAGTCAAAATGACACCTGCATTGCGTTACTTTGACTTCTGAATACGGCTTTAACCATAGCGGAAAAGTTTTTGACCGTCAACCCTTGCAATTCGTAAGTATAAACCCTATCATTGGAAATGACTAAAATAAGAGTTTCTCAGAGGAGTTACCACATGATGTATCTGGTAAAGAATCAAATTACTTGCATCAACCTAGCGCGTTCACTGCGTTAGGTCGTTTTGGTCAACCATTAAAACGCTCTTTTATTTTACTGAAAAAGAATACGGAGTAGTTATTATGTTTGAATTCATTGGGACATATGGTCCAAAGCTATTATGGGCTGGGCTGCAATATACCATCCCCTTAGCACTTATTTCTTTCGTGATTGCCATCATAGTCGCGGGCGTCGTCGCGGTGGTGCGGTCATACCAAGTACGGGCGACTGGGCTTGGGTTAATTTTTTGGCGTATTATCCGATTTGTGGCTTGGTTCTATGTGTGGTTATTCCGCTCAACACCAATGTTAGTCCAGTTATTCGTGGTATTTTATGGGTTGCCAAAATTAGGAATCAGTTGGTTAGCGCCATCGGGTTGGGCAGCCGCCATTTGGGTGTTGTCTCTTAACACTGGGGCGTATGCTTCAGAAGCGATTCGCGCGGCCATTACGTCAATTCCGGATACGCAAAAAGAAGCCGCGGCCGCTTTGGGGATGACCGACGGGCAAGCTTATGTGCGGATTATTTTGCCACAAGCGTTACGGATTTCAATTCCCACACTTGCCAATTCATTTATTTCTTTGGTAAAAGACACATCGTTGGCGTCAGTAGTGACGATTGTTGAAATGTTTTACATGGGGCAGCAATTTGCCGCCGCTAACTTTGAACCCTTGCAAATGTATTTGTTAGTCGCCGCAATATACGCTTTGTTTGTATCAGTGCTGTCAATTCCGCAACACTTCTTACAACGCTGGGCAGATCGTTTTGTGAAAGGATAAGGATAACCATATGTTGCAATTAACCCATATTGATAAGCGATATGCAGAACACCATGCATTGATCGATATTAATCTGACCTTCAATGAACATGAAACAACCGTGATTGTTGGGCCATCAGGGTCGGGTAAATCAACGCTCTTGCGTTCTTTGAATCTATTAGAGATGCCAGATTCAGGGCAGTACACGATTGATGATCAGGTGATTGATTTTAGTCGGCCAGTGTCAACCGATGTGTTGTTAAAGGTACGCCGGTTGACAGGGATGGTTTTTCAGACACCACGGATGTTTGATCATTTGACGGTCCTGGGTAACTTGATTGAAGCACCCGTGCACGTTGCCAAAGTATCCAAGCCAGTCGCTACTAAGGAGGCCCAGGCCTTGTTAACCGCTGTTGGATTAGATAATACTGCAGATCGATACCCATACCAGCTCTCAGGTGGGCAAACGCAACGGATTGCCATCGCACGGGCCTTGGCAATGCATCCTAAGTATTTATTGTTAGATGAACCCACGTCGGCATTGGATCCAGAGATGGAAATGAAAGTGCTGCGCATTTTGAATGGGCTGTCACAGGAGCGGCAATCCATGATTATCGTGACCCATAATATGGAATTCGCACGGGCCGCGGCTGACCGTATTTTATTTATCGAAGATGGCGCGGTGCAATTTGACGGTAAACCGGCGACCTTCTTTGCATCGCCAACCGAGCGCATTCAGAATTTCTTACACGCCTTCACTCTTTAAAATAACCATCAATCAACACTAGTCCTCTTATAATTGAGAACTAGTGTTTTTATCAATACTGGTTGATGAACCACTTATATAGGAAAATCTAGTGTATCGGATGGGTTTCTTTTTGCTATAATTGAGAAATAATGACGGCTTGCTCATCTGTAAGTCGCGAAAGGAAAAGATATCATGGCAGAAAAGAACACATTTTATATCACAACCCCAATTTACTATCCATCTGGTAAGCTCCACATTGGAAATACGTATACGACGGTGTTGGCAGATGCGGCGGCTCGTTACCACCGTTTGTTGAACGAAGACGTTTACTATTTAACAGGAACTGACGAGCACGGGTTGAAGATTGAGCAAAAAGCTGAAAAGCTGAACATGACACCCAAGGAATACGTGGATGGCATGGCCGCCGATATTCAAAAGCTTTGGGCAGCATTGGATATTACCAATGATGGGTTTATCCGGACTACTGATGAGCAACACGAAAAGGCTGTTCAGAAGATTTTCCAACAGTTGCTTGATCAAGGTGATATTTACAAGGGTGAATATGAAGGTTGGTATTCAGTTGACGATGAAGAGTACTTTACTGAATCTCAATTAGCTGAGGTTTATCGCGATGAAAACGGTAAAGTGATCGGTGGTAAGGCGCCCTCAGGACATGAAGTTGAGCTAGTTAAGGAAGAATCATACTTCTTTGCCATGTCAAAATACGCTGATTGGTTGTTGGAGTATTACCACACGCACCCAGAATTTATTCAACCTGAGACGCGTATGAATGAGATGATTAATAACTTCATCAAGCCAGGCTTGGAAGACCTAGCAGTTACACGTACGGCCTTCTCATGGGGCGTACCTGTACCATCAGATCCAAAACACGTGATCTATGTCTGGATTGATGCTTTGTCAAACTACATTACGGCACTTGGTTGGTCGTCAGAGGAGGATGCCTTATATCAGAAATTCTGGCCAGCTAATGTACACTTGGTTGGTAAGGAAATCGTCCGTTTCCACACGATTTATTGGCCAATTATGTTACATGCATTGGGCTTGCCATTGCCAAAGACAGTGATTGGGCATGGTTGGTTGACGATGCGTGATGGTAAGATGTCAAAGTCAAAGGGTAACGTGGTTTATCCAGATGTTTTGGCTGATCGTTATGGTATCGACTCAGTGCGTTATTACCTGTTACGTGCCATGCCATTCGGTAACGATGGGGTCTTCACACCAGAAGATTTCGTATCAAAGCTGAATTATGACTTGGCCAATGACTTGGGTAACTTATTGAACCGTACCGTAGCCATGATTAACAAGTACGAAGGTGGGGTTATCCCTGAGTTGCAGACGGGTGCCACTGAATTTGATGCTGATTTGATTAAAACAGCTGAAGATGTCATCGAAGCATACAATGGCTATATGGAGACATTGCACGTATCAGATGCATTGGCTGAGGTTTGGAAGTTAATCGCGCGGGCCAATAAGTATATCGATGAAACAACACCATGGGTATTGGCTAAGGATGAAGCACAGGCTGCTACCTTATCATCTGTTATGGCTCACTTAGCTGCTGCTTTGCGCGTAGCTGCAATCCTATTGCAACCAGCTTTGTCACAGGCACCAAAGCAAATCTTCGAACAACTCGGCTTGGCGGAAACAAACTTGTTGATCGCTGATCTGAAGTTTACTGATTTGCCAACTGGTGGCAAGGTCGTTGCCAAGGGTGAACCAATTTTCCCACGTGTTGACGTAGAGGCAGAAGTTGAATACATTCGCGATTCAATGATTGGTGGCGGTAAGGAAACGGCAGCAGTCAAGAAGGCCAAGGAAGCTGAAGCCAAGGTTGACGAGGCACAACCGGTTGCAGAGGACATTGAATTTGATGAATTTGAAAAAGTTTCAATGAAGGTTGCTGAGATTCTGGAAGTATCTGAGATTGAGGGTTCAAAAAAGCTTTTGATGTTCAAGTTAAACGACGGTACGCCAAACGGTCGGACAATCTTGTCAGGTATCAAGGCATTCTATCCAGAATATCAAACCTTAGTTGGTAAGAAGGTTATCTTTGTGGCTAACCTGAAGCCTCGTACGATGATGAAGAAGTACGTCTCTGAAGGTATGATCCTATCAGCTGAAAAAGATGACAAACTTGTTCTGACAATTTTGCCAGATGAAGCTGTTCCTGGTGCAGAAATCGTTTAAAATGATGACTAAAATCTCGGTGAAGCAATCCACTGAGATTTTTTATTTATTGGCGGCCTGTTTGTAAAAATTAATAAAGACCAACTTACTCAATTAGGGTCTGAGAAATTTTCATGCTAGAATAAATCATAGTTAATTCCGAGTATAGAGAATAGGATAATGTAATGAAAACCTTTAAAAACATTATGGGATATGTTGTTCCCATCGTTGTTGGTCTATTGATTGCTTTGTTGATTAAGCAATACTGGTTCACCTTGGTTAGGGTTGACGGTACGTCAATGGATCCAAATCTGTATGATACTGAACAAGTTTTCGTCATGCGCTCAGAATCGATCCATCGTGGTAGTGTGATTGTGTTTGATGCTTTTGGTGAGAATCCAGAAGAAACGAGTACAAAGAACTACGTGAAGCGTGTGATTGCGGTTGCTGGTGATAAACTTTCCGCTAAAAATGGCGTATTGAAGGTTAATGGCAAGACGATCGACCAATCATACATTTCTAAATCAGAACAAAAAGCGACAAATGAAATTAATAATGTTGGCAATTGGAATAACTTATCAGAGTTGGCTAAGCGCCAAGGTTGGCAAAAGAATGAAAATACGATTATCGTACCAAAGGGCAAGTACTTTGTCTTAGGGGACCATCGCTCAGTTTCCAATGATTCCCGTTACTGGGGATTTGTCGATAAAAGTAAGGTTATGGGTGTTGTCAAGGCTGGTTTTTGGACTAACAAGACCCAGCAAATTAACATTAACGACCAATGGCAAACTTTTTTTACCAAGTAAACTAGCTAAAGCTATCAACTTCTAGAAGTTGATAGCTTTATTTAGTTACCAGGTGTGATGGCTGCTTAGTGCAATCAATTAGCAGAACTGTGCCAAGGGGTAGGGAGTATTATATAATGAGTGATAGATGAGCGAGAAGGGCTCGCATAAAGGAGTGTATCATGGCGAAAACATATGCCATCATCGGCCTTGGTCGATTCGGTAGTTCATTATTAGAATCATTAATTAGTGCTGGTCAGGAGGTTTTGGCGATTGATCGTGATGCCGACGTCATCGAAGACTACATGGATAAGGCGACGCATGCCGTGATTGCTGATTCACAGGATGAAGAGGCCTTGCGTGACCTCGATTTACCTAGCTTTGATCATGTCATTGTGGCGATTGGCCATAATCAACAAGCTTCAATTTTGACGACGGTATTATTGAAGGATATTGGTGTTAAGAGTGTCGTTGCCAAAGCGGAGAACAACCTGCATGCCCGTATTTTGCAAAAAATCGGTGCGGATCAAGTAGTGCGGCCGGAATACGAAATGGCAAAACAATTGGCGGAACGGTTGGTAACGCCTAATATTTTGAACTATATCACTTTAAGTGATGACTATTCACTAGCCGAAGTTAAAATTACCAACTTCAAATTTGTGAATAAAACAATTTCTGATTTGAACATTCGTTCTGACTTTGGGTTAAATGTCATTGCGGTTAAAGCACATGATGAGTTTATTGCGGCACCTGAGTCAGCTTATATGATTCGGATTGGGGATATTTTGACGGTCATTGGTGAGAGTATCAATGTGAAGAAGTTTGAGAATCTAGTCTCTGGTAATTAATAATAAATAGCCTGTGGCCACTGGATTACAGTGGCCACAGGCTATTTAGATTACTTATGATAGGGTGATCCGGCATTAATCATAAAGGCACGGTAAATCTGTTCGGTGAGCACTAGGCGCATTAGTTGGTGGGGCAAGGTGAACTTACCAAAACTAATCAAGCTATTGGCACGGGCATTGACCGCGGGGGCCGTACCGAGTGAACCACCGATGATAAAAGTAATGTCAGCATCGCCACGCAAGGCGAGCTGTTCAATTTCGGCGGCGAGCTCCTCAGAGGCCCGTTCTTTACCCTTAATCGCTAGGACGTAGACGTACTCCTTATCCTTCACTTTACTGAGAATGCGCTCACCTTCCTTGTTCATGACATCATACATTTGCGCGGCTGAAAGTTTTTCAGGCGCTTTTTCGTCGGGAACTTCGATAATTTCGAACTTCGCGAACTTGGACAGCCGTTTACTATATTCCGCGATACCATCCTTTAAAAATTTTTCTTTTAACTTACCGACACCAATAATTTTGATATTCAACATATAAAGCACTCCGTGAAAAAATTAAGAAATTATTTAATATATTTAAGATGTGGATAATGCGCTTAATAAAGATCCTTATCCACAGTTATCCACAAGTTTTTAAAGTTATTAACAAAGCCCACAAAAGCTATTATAACAGACTTTCAACCGTTCGTTTTGTCGTAAAACAGATGGTTATCCACATGTTGCAAATTTGATTGTGGAAAACTCAAAAAGCCTAATAACAAAGGATTTACCTGTTACATTGCATAGGTTATCCACAGAGTAAAAGGGCTACCGTCGAGGTTATCCACATTTTTAGTTTGTGAAATAGAATAAATCACGAACTTATTAAGGTTATCAACAGTTGATTGTTCGTAATTAATAATCTTAAGGTTTAAAAACATTGATATATCAACGTTTTTAAGATTATCTATAGGATAATCTCGAATATTGACCGATAATTATAAGTTTAAGTTAATCTAGAAAGTTGAATTCTGTTATAATCAGTTTTTGCAGTATGCAATTAGTTATCCACATTTGCTAGATGCTTGATATCAGCCACTTTCACGATACAAGTCCACAACTTATCCACAAGTTTTCCACAACCTGTGTGTAAGTTATGAAAGTTTTCCACTAAATTTTCCCACAACTTGTGTAAAATTCCTTGTGAAATTTACGGTATAATTTAAGTATTGGAGTACTTGAAATGCATAAAATCTTAAATAAATTAACGCCGCCCCAAATTTTGACGATCGGCTTCCTGGTCATTATCATGTTGGGTGCGTTTCTACTCACCCTGCCAATTTCGCATAACTTAGGTCAGATTTCATTCATTGACGCTTTATTTACCGCCGTATCAGCGACCACAATTACTGGGTTGACGATCCTTGATACGGCCACCACTTGGACAGTTTTTGGTCAGGTCGTTTTAGCAGTCATGATTGAAATTGGTGCACTAGGCTTTATGACGTTTGCGGTGATCTTGTTTGCGATTACTGGGCGTCGACTGGATTTGCGGTCCCGCCTACTAGCCCAGCAGGCGCTCAATTTGCGTAACTTAGCGGATGTTAAATCGGTGATGGCCTACGTCGTGATGTTGTCGGCGGGCATACAAGCCATTGGCTTTGTGCTGCTAAGTTTCGATTTTATTCCACGGTATGGATGGAAATGGGGCCTGTATTATTCATTGATGCACGCTATTTCAACCTTTGCGAATGCGGGCTTTACTTTTTTTGCTGATCCGTTGACGATTTTTCAAACGGACCCCTACGTCCTCATCGTGATGATGCTGTTACTTTCGGCGGGATCCTTTGGTTTTCTGGTATGGCGGGATGTGTTGCTATATCACAAGACAAAACGATTGAGTCTGCATACACGCGTCGCGCTGCGGGTTTCAGGTTGGCTGACAGTTATTGGTTTTAGTGGTTTCTTCCTATCTGAGTTCGTTAATGGGCATTTACCAAAAGGCTTATCCATTTTTGAAGGCTTAGTCAATACGCTGTTTTTGGCGGTTGTGCCTAGAACAGCGGGCTTTGAAATTATTCCATTGCACTCGTTGTCGACAGCGGCCATTATGTTGGTGATTTTCCTGATGTTTGTTGGTGGTACGCCTGGCTCAACCTCGGGTGGTATTAAAACGACAACACTTGGGATTCTATGGATGCAAACGATTTCGACATTACGTGGCGAAACGGACGTCAACTTTGGTGATCGCCGTTTTAGTCCGGTTATTGTTACAAAAGCATTGATGTTAGCGACAATCTCCATCGCGTTTGTGTTCACCGTGACCTTCATCTTAAGTTTGACCGAGAAGATTCCGGCGCAGATGGGCTTAGAATATATTTTCTTTGAAGTCATTTCGGCCTTTTCGACAACTGGCTTTACATTAGGGCTAACACCAAATCTGACAGCTTTCGGTAAAATCATGATAATGTTAGTCATGTTCGTTGGCCGAGTTGGCATCTATACCGTCATGTTTTCGGTATTGAATATTCGTGCACACACTAAAAAGTATCGCTATCCAATCGAGGAAGTTATTATTGGATAGCCAAGGGGGACTATTATGACCATTCCAAAACTAGTTGCATCAGATTTAGACGGAACCTTTATGGATGCACAAGGTGAGTATAATCACGCCTATTTTGATCAAGTGTTGACTGAATTAAATGCCAAGGGTACACACTTTGTTGTTTCAACTGGCCGGGCGTTAGTCAATGTCGAACGTGTGTTTGCGCCATTCCTAGGACGTATCGATATTGTTTCGAATAACGGTGGTATTATCAAGTTAGCTGATGGAACCATCTTAGATATTCATCCCGTTTCTAAAGAAGCCATGAAGGCAGCATTGGCGCTGATCGACAATCATGGGTTTAAATTACATCGGGCGGTTAGCTTCGCTGGTTTGAAACATCAATATATGTTAAATCGACATGAAGATATTAATCCTGAGCAACTTGAATTCATGAGTGAAAACTTCTCGTTACGCCTGGTGGAAACGATTGATGAGATCAAGGAACCAATTGCAAAAATGACCTTTGGGTTTAGCGAGGCGGATGGTGAGGCCTACATCGAGCTGGCTCGTAGAGAAATCGGTGATTTGGGCCACGTGACGACCTCGGGCTATGGCTCAGTGGACGTGGTTGCATTAGATGTCAACAAAGCAGCTGGTTTGAAGCGGTTGGCCGATGCCTATGCCTTTGAACGTGGTGATTTGGCAGCGTTTGGTGATGGACTCAATGATATTGAGATGTTGCACTATGCAAGACATCCTTATGCCATGCCGAATGGTGATCAAGAATTGTTGAATCTATTCCCCCAGGCTTTGGCTGATAATAATCATGCGGGTGTTTTGAAAACCATTGAAAGTATCTTAAAAAATTAACCTGAGAACCTAATATCACATGAACTTGCTGTGATATTAGGTTTTTTTATAGCTTGCAGAAGGCATCTTTGCCGGATTATCTAACTATGTTATGGTTAAACAGAGAATATAAGAAGTAGGGAAGTTTAATGGAACCAAAAAACATTATTGAAATGCGTCATAATGCGCTTGGCTCACTGGTTTATAATTTGGCAGATCGTCGTTATTATTGGACACCCCAGATTTTACCAGATTCAAAATCATATCAATGGCAATTATGGATTGTTATTATTACGGGTATCCTAGTCACACCTTGGTGGCTCTTTGACAAATTTATTCCGTTGCCACATTATATTATTACAAATCCCATCATGTGGTGGTTCTATTTGGCATTAGGTTTGTTTTTGCCAGCTATTTTATGGTGGTTTGGGCGTCAAAAAACAGTCTTTGATACCACCCAGCTAGTCCCTTTTGATCAGCAGACTGATCCCAAGGTATTGATGCGGGGCTGGTTCTTTGAACGAGCTTGGATTTTATTTGTTCTCTTATTGCTACCACCCACAGTGCTGTTGTTTGTTTGGCTGTTTTGGTTGAAATCTGATTTTTTGGATATTTTGTTAATGCTGCTGCACGCAGCGCTATTCTGGCGGCGTTTGATTCCACATGCATTTAAACGAATTGCGTTGTCGGGTAAAGAGTTGATCAAATAAACTGTTGTTTGTTATGAAAATTTGTTGACAAATAAATTAGAAGGTTTATCATAATACTCAATACAAAAAGAGGTACAGAAAAATGGCAAACACAACACGGACAATTTCATCACAAAATGGTTATCTATTCTTTACGCATCCTCACGCGTAAAGAAGTTTTACGCGTGGGACGATTAGTCTACGCGTAGAGTGTTTGTCGAATTCTACTCCGTAGGCTGATTATGGCTTACGGAGTTTTTTTGTACATTATTAGCACGACGACAGGTGCTAAAGCATTAAATTAGAGACATGGAGAGTTTGAAAGTATGGTCGAATTAAAATCAGGATTAGCAGCAACTACCATTCCATTGGTACAAAACGGTAAGCCCAATGCAATATTGGCTTTTTCTCAGGAGATCAGTACGATTCCAGATGTGATCAAATTAACAGTTGGCGAACCGGACTTTAATACGCCAGAGCATATTAAGCAAGCAGGTATCGAAAGTATTGCCAATAACGAGTCGCACTACGGCCCCTCTAATGGGACGGTGGCATTACGGGAAAACGCCGCCACGTTCTTAAATTCGCATTATGGCACGCAGTACGATGCAGATGAGATTATTGCAACAATTGGGGTGACAGAAGCTATCTATGTCACGTTCAAAACGATTTTGAATGCAGGGGATGAAGTGATTATCCCAACCCCAAATTTTCCACTTTACGCCGGAGCAATCACCTTCGTTGGTGGCAAAGTCGTTAACGTTAATACCACGGCAACTGATTTTAAATTAACTCCTGATCAATTACGCGAGACGCTCACCACCCATCCAAACGCGAAAGCTTTGGTCATCACCTCACCAGGAAATCCTACGGGCGTGATCTACAGTAAAAGTGAGTTAGAGGCTCTGGTAGCAGTGATTCGCGAAACAAATTTGTTTGTTGTATCAGATGAAATCTATTCAGAACTGGTATTTGATCAAAACCATGTCTCATTGGCAGCGTTATTACCAGAACAAACGATTCTATTTAATGGTGTATCTAAAAGTCACGCGATGACAGGTTATCGCATCGGCATTATCGCGGCACCCGCTGACTTAATCAATCAATTGGCGATTGTGCACCAATTGATTGTCACGGCGCCAACCAATGCCGCGGTTGCCGCCGCAACAGAGGCATTTGGAGCTGGGGCCGATGATGCAGCGACAACGGGGATGCGCGTTGAATATCAGCGCCGGCGCGATGCCCTATTAGCAGCCGTCAAAACAGCAGGATTAACCTACGCGTACCCCGGGGGTGCGTTCTACCTATGGTTTAAAGCGCCAGCGGATGGCTTGCAAGATTGGGACCTGGTGCGTGATATCGCGCAAAAAGCGAAGGTGGGCTTAATTCCTGGTCTAGCTTTTGGCGAGGATGGTCGTGGCTGGTTACGGGCATCGTATGCAACCCGGTATGAAGATGTTGTCGAAGCTGGTCAACGGCTTGTGAATTACTTTGGAGGTCAAGATGAAAATTAAGTTATACTCAGTACGCCCTGATGAACAGGTTGCCATCGATAAATACGCAACAACCCATCCAGGAATTGAATTAATTACTACAACTGATGAATTCCACCCAGATAATGTGACTAGCGCGCAGGGCGTTGATGCGATTGTGATTCAACAACGTTCGGCGGTCGGTGGGGATGCCAAATTCTACGAAACGTTAGCAGGGTTTGGGTTAAAGCAGATTACCACGCGTACAGCTGGTTTAGACGCGATTGAAGTCGACTTGGCCACAGCAGCTGGTTTGAAGGTAAGTAATGTGCCAGCATACTCACCACGATCAGTTGCGGAATTTGCCCTGATGCAAATCTTCCGTTTGTTACGTCATACACCCGAATTTGATGCAAATATTGCGCAGCAAAATTACACATGGGACGGGTTGCAATCACGTGAAATTCATTCAGTGACGGTCGGCATTATTGGTGCTGGCCGTATCGGGGGCACGTTAGTTAACCTACTTCATGCCTTAGGGGCCCGCGTTTTGGCATACGATGTTAAGCCACGCGTTGAAGTCGCCTATGTCGCTGAATATGTGACTTTACCGGAGTTACTTGCACAAAGTGATGTGATTTCACTGCATGTCGATTTGAATCCCACTTCAGAAGGATTGATCAGCGCTGCGGTACTGCAACAAATGAAACCCGGTATGCTCTTGGTAAACGCTTCTCGTGGGCCGGTCATTGACACCAAAGCCTTGTTTAAGGCATTGGATGATGGCATTGTGGCCGCTGCGGCCTTAGATACAATTGAGGGTGAGGGTCCCGTCTTTGCAAAGGATTTGAGTGGGCAAGAGCTGCCTGATCCGATCATTGCTGAAGCTCAAAAGCGTCATGATATTTTGCTCACACCGCATATTGCCTTTTACACAAACAAGGCCGTGGAAAATATGGTCCAAATTTCACTTGATGATGCACTAGCTATCGTCACGCATGGTCATTCAGAACATGACGTCAACTAAAGGGAGTCACCTATGGGACAAGCAACTAAGCAATCAAACTTCACATTAAATATCTTAAACGGCCTGAGTATCGGTATTGTGGTCACGTTGATTCCATCAGCCATTTTTGGTTCAATCATGAAATTATTTGGCACTGCGCCAGTCGCATTGGAAATTTCGCAAATGTTGATATTAGCGACAAATCTCTTGCCAGTCGTGGCTGGATTTGCGGTTGCGTCATTATTTAAATACGGTAATATTGAAGCGGCTTCAGTGGCCCTCGCAGGTGTGGTTGGTTCTGGGGTCGCGACATTTACCGATAAAGGTTTTGTGCTAGCCGGCACCGGTGACATCATCAATCTTGGCATTACGGTGGCGCTTGCAGTCTTAATGATCCAGGTTGTTGGCGATAAGCTGGGACAGTTTAAAATGCTACTACTACCAGCCATGGTTATCATGGTTGCTGGTGGGATCGGTACGCTCACTTTGCCATATGTTCGGGCTGTGTCACAAGCGATTGGACAAGCGATCAATGCTGCCACAACGTTGCAACCAATTCTAATGGGCATTATCGTTGGCATGGCCTTTGCGGCTTTGGTGGTTTCACCAATCTCCTCAGCCGGTATTGCAACAGCCATTGGCATTACCGGGATCGGTGCTGGTTCAGCTAATTTAGGTATCGTCGCTGCAAGTTTCACATTGGCTGCCATGGGTGCCAGTGTGAATCCCATTGGTGGTACCTTGGCCCACTTTATTGGTTCACCAAAGATTCAAATGGCGAACATGTTGTCTAAACCGAAGCTATTTATTCCGGCCTTGTTGGCCGCGGGTATCGCGGGTGGTGTTGGTGCCATATTCCAAGTAAAAGGAACATCAGCCAGTGCCGGCTTTGGCTTTTCAGGCTTATTAGGACCAATCGCAGCCATTACAACTGGGTCGACTTTGATCGAAGTGATTATGATTTTCGTGGTTGTGCCAGTGATTTTGGCGTTCACAGTAAAGTACATCTTTATCTCATTGACTAATTTAGTCAAGCCGAGTGATTTGAAATTACCAGAATTGAGTTAAGAAAAATCCTTGGACACCACACAGTGTCCAAGGATTTTTGTTTCACGTGAAACACTATTATTTTTTCAAATCAGTC
The DNA here is from genome assembly GCF_001761545.1 of Weissella soli. Classification (NCBI taxonomy): domain Bacteria; kingdom Bacillati; phylum Bacillota; class Bacilli; order Lactobacillales; family Lactobacillaceae; genus Weissella; species Weissella soli. The sequence continues at coordinate 1,623,805 of NZ_CP017326.1, forward strand.
ACAACAACGGTGTTATTGTCACCGATATAAATTGAAATCTTACGGCCAGTTTTGTTATCAGTTAGGTTTAAGCCGTGTCCTTTGCGAGCGAAGGCAAAGTTTCCTTTATAGTGATAGATGACTTTTCCTTGATAATCCATAACTTTAATTTCGCGTGGTGTATTAGTTGTGTACTTAATTTGATATTCACGCTTTTGGCGCTGATAATCACTTGAATTTACATAAACATGATAATAATTTGCACCAGCGTAACCGATTAAAGCAACCAATAACAGGATACTGGCTAAAACTGCCCAAGTTTTAGGGACGCCAAAACCATTCTTAGTACGCATACCTAGCCCGAGAACAACTAAAACAGCGATAATGAAAACAGCAATCACGCCAAGCCATAACAACCAACTCAACGGTGTGGGTTGAATCCAAATACTTCCCAATAGCATCATTACTCCTCCAGTAATCATAATAGCTTTAGTTTAGCTATTTTCTGGCTATTTGTAAAACAGTTTAAATGGTTAATCCAGTAAGCTAATTTATGCAATTCATGAAAATCACGTGACTTTTATGAAGTTGGTTGCGAGCGACAACCAATTGTGGTACGATACATTGTGTTGAAGATATGAAAGCGTTTTCAATGTGATGGGTTACTACACGAATTATTAGTTATTGGTTTATTGGAGGGTGGCATAATGGCCAAGAAAAAAGGTATATCTACCGGACTAATTTATTTCTTTGGTGCACTGGGAGGATTACTCTTTGGGTATGATACAGGGGTTATCTCCGGGGCAATGTTGTTTATTAACAAGGCCGCTGCAGATGGTGGTTTGAGCATTCAGGCGGGTTCGTTTGAAGAAGGTTTCGTTACGGCGTCAGTTTTGCTGGGAGCGGTTTTAGGAGCCGCTATTATCGGACCAATGTCGGACAAGCTCGGTCGTAAGAAATTATTATTGCTAGCTTCAATTATTTTCTTTGTAGGAGCTTTAGGGTCAGCCTTTGCGAATGGCTACGAAATGTTAGTTATTTCGCGTGTTATCTTAGGTGTCGCGGTTGGGGCTGCTTCAGCGTTAATTCCGACTTACTTGTCAGAATTAGCCCCTGCTGACAAACGAGGTGGTGTCGGAACCTTGTTCCAATTGATGATCATGACGGGTATCTTCTTTGCTTATATTTCAAATGAAGTACTAGCACCAAAGGGAGCATTGCACTTCTTGGTTGGTATGCATGATTGGCGCTGGATGCTTGGATTGGCTGCTATACCAGCTGCTATATTGTTCTTTGGTGGTTTGTATCTGCCAGAATCACCACGTTTCTTAGTTCGTAAGGGTGATGATGCAACTGCTTTGTCAGTTTTGAAGCAATTTAACCCTGATGCTAAGTTAGCAAACGAAGAATTGCATGACATCAAGTTACAAGCTTCGATTAAGTCTGGTGGTTTCCAAGAGTTGTTTGGCCATATGGCACGGCCAGTGTTAATCATGGCTATGGGGTTAGCGATTTTACAGCAAGTTATGGGATGTAACACCGTGCTTTACTATGCACCTAAGATTTTCATCTCAGCTGGTTTCTCAGAACACTTTGCATTGTTATCACACATCTTTATTGGTCTGTTCAATGTCATCGTGACGTTCATTGCGGTCAAGATTATGGATAAGATTGATCGTAAGAAGATGTTGACTTGGGGAGCCATCGGTATGGGTTCGGCATTGTTGTTGATGTCAGCTGCGATGCTCTTGTTGCGAGCTGGTAATGGAAACTTGGGCTCATGGGTCTGTGTCATTGCTTTGACGATTTACATTGCCTTCTTCTCAGCAACTTGGGGACCGGTTATGTGGGTCATGATTGGTGAGTCATTCCCATTGAATATTCGTGGCTTGGGTAACTCATTTGGTGCCGTCGTGAACTGGACTGCTAATTTTGCCGTTTCACAATCATTCCCAATGCTATTACACGCCTTTGCTGGTAATGGCAAGGAGGGTGACGGTATCGCTAAGTTATTCATCATCTATGGTGTCCTATGTTTCGTAGCCATCTGGTTCATTGCTAAATTTACGGTTGAAACTCGTGGTAAGACGTTGGAGTCCTTGGAGGCAGATTTGCGTACCAAGGCTCATGCAGCCGGATATTATGATGGTGATGCTACAACAGATATTCTTTAATTCAAAAATATTAAATAAAATTTAAACGAACCCCACGAGTTGGATGTATTCCAACTCGTGGGGTTCAATTCATTTACAATAGTGCGTATTAAGGTAATCCTCGCAGGTCGTTGACCAGCGTTTTTTGATGTCTCTAAGTCAGAATCTTAGGTATCAGATAAAATTTTAGGTATTGGCAATGCCTAAGGGAATCTATGTACGGAATAAAGTATCAGATTCAATTATCAGATAACTAGGTGGTTAAGTTACTAATGATTTTTTAAATATGATACAATCGGTGCGGATTGATAGTTATCTTTGAGATACTATGAGAAGTCAAAGTTCCACGTGAAACATCAAAGAGAGTGAGTACTTAGAATGAAAACATATGCAATTGTTGGCAATCAATTTGAAGGTGTATATACCAAACCTTGGCCTGAGGTACAAAAGTATACCCAAACAAAACCAGCACCAAAATACAAAGGATTTACGACTAAGGCAGAGGCTGAACAATGGTTTGCAGAGATGACTGGGGCAAATGGTAATACCGCTCGTACATATGAAGTAGCTTATGATGGTAACTTTACCTGGGATCCAAAGCGTTACTATATTTTTACGGATGGTGGTAACCGAAATACCGGTAATATCGCCGGTGGTCACGTCAAGAGTACCGACAAGGCTGCTTGGGCCATTGCAATTTACCCAGGGAATCAACCACATCAAGCCGTCTTTACTGACAGTGGTGCTTTTCTTGGCCGAACCAACAATGAAATGGAACTGTTCGCATTAATTAACGCTTTAAAACAAGCAGCCAAGGTGCCAGAGCAGGTGACGATCGTATCTGATTCAAAATACGTTTTGGATTCCGTCACGGACTGGATGTACAATTGGCAGGGTAATGGTTGGCAGAAAAAAACGGGTGAAATTGCTAATTTAGAAGCATGGAAATTAGTGTATGACTTGATGCAACAACTGGCTGAGCGGATTTCCTTTATTTGGGTAAAGGGACATGCCACCAGTGATGGGAATGTACTTGTGGATCAATTATTGAATCAAGCCATGGATAATCTATAGAAATAAGCTGTACGTGAAAGCGTACAGCTTATTTTAGTTTATCCTCGCCCGAGATCATTTTGATCAACATTGCCGTTCATGAATTTGTGTAGCAGGAGATGCAACTGTTCACGTTCAGTCACAGTGAGGTGTACTTCATACTTAGCTTCAATCGCTAGCAACTGCGACATAATTTCATTATCTAGGGCCTGTCCCTTTTCAGTTAATGACACGATCAGCGCCCGTTTATCATCAGGTGCAGGTGTACGAACAACTAGCCCACGCTTCTCAGAGCGGGTAATTATACCTGTGATTGAAGATTTATCGAGTCCTAGGTAGTTTGCTACCTCGCCCATTTTTGGTGAACGATCACGTAGGATGCCTAGTAGACGTAATTGGGTGAGTGAAAAGTCGTGTTCTGCAGCGACCTTGGTTAAGATACTCATCATTTCGAAGGTGAGTTGAAAGACATGTTCTGCTAATTCTCTGTTTTGATTTTCCATAAGTAGATTATAGCAAAAAAAGTTTGTTATCAAAACTAGTTGACTATATTTGTATTACAAACTAAAATGGCCAATATAGTTTGAAATACAAACTAATAAATTTAGAATCGAAGGTAGTTCATGATGAAAGCAGCTGTTGTTCGTGATTTTAGCACGGGGCCCCATTACGAAGGAAATTTTCTAGCCCCAATTCCCGAAGCATCAATGACGAAAATTGAGGTTACGGCCTCTGCATTGTCCAATGTTGCTCGTAGCGTAGCGAGCGGTCAGCATTATTCTGTGCAGCACACTAGTTTACCAGTGGTACCTGGCATTGATGGTGTCGGTATCTTGCCGAGCGGGCAAAAAGTTTATTTTGTGAGTCAATCAGGTGGGGCCATGGCTGCGGAAATCGCTGTTAAAAATGGTGATTGGGTGTACGTGGCCGGCAAAACTGATGATGCCAAGATAGCTGGAATGATGAATCCTGCCATGTCGAGTTGGATGGCACTGCACTATCGGACTGAATTTAAGGCCGGGCAAAAGGTGATGATTCTTGGTGCTAGTGGCAATGCTGGTAAGCTGGCCTTGCAGATTGCTAAACGTTTGGGCGCCGCGGAGATTATTGCTGTCGCACGTGATCATGGTCATCTGGATGATCTATATGAGCTTGGGGCAACCCAAATCGTATCATTAAGTGATGATGCAGCTACCATTGCCACAAATCTAGCGTCGGTTGGCAAAAATGTTGATATTGTGCTGGATTATCTTTGGGGTGATGTGACGGGGCAGGCGTTGACTGCGATTATTCCTGCACGAGCAGATGCTAACCAGTTGTTGACCTGGGTCAACATTGGATCAGTAGTAGGACCTACGACGGCTCTGCCAGCTGCGGCCTTGAGAGCAGTGAACTTACGCCTGGTTGGTTCGGGATTTGGCTCAGTGAAGATGGCCCAACTGTTATCATCATTGCAGGGAATTGCGGATGCTGAAGTAGCGCAACCATTTGTCTTTGAGGTTCGACGTGAGGCACTAACTGATATCGCCCAGGTATGGACTGAGAAAACGTCCGAACGAATCGTATTTGTGCTATAAGAACAGGGCTTACTGGCTGATGAATTAATCCTGAATAGGTGACTTGCTTAGCACAAATCCCCTAATCATTCTTGTTAAAATGCGCTATACTGAGAGGAAGAAAGAAATAGGATAGGTGATTACGGTTGTTAGTGGTTGAGGGCGAACGACGTCAATTGACGTCAATTCAGGGAATTATTTTTCTAATTATTGGATTATTATTTAATGCGGTTGGTAATGGCATCACGGTAGCAACCAATATGGGGTCGGCACCATGGACGGCTTCGGCGGCTAATTTGGCAAATGTGACGCATGAGCCAATTGGAGCTTACCTATGGTTATATGGATTGTTAGCTGCAATTTTTACAGCAGTATTGCTGGGGCATTTGGATGTACGTCGCTTTATTAGTAATCTTGCGTTCGTTTTCTTCTTTAGTATAATCATTAACTACATTAGTCAATTATTTATTTCAATGGGGATGATGTCTCTTATGTGGTATCTACGGATTCTGATTGATTTTATAGGGATTATCATGGTTGCCATTGGGGTTTCTATTACACAACGGGTTCAAATCGTTTTGCATCCTATGGATGATGTGGTGGTTATTACGCGCTTTAAGTATTTTCATGGCAACGCAACCGTATCCCAATTAGTGAATTTTATGATTCCTATGGTGATGTCATTTACGGTCTGGGCAGTTACTCATGAGTTAGTGGCCTTGAATGTAGGGACGATTTTCTCTTTCTTGGCGCAAGGAATGATTATTGGTTGGGCTGATAAACACGTTTTCAGCCGGTTAGTTCATCGCGTTACGAATTATTAATCAAAACCCTGTTGAACAAACTTGTTCAACAGGGTTTTTAAAATGATTTGCATGTTTAGGCGAACCATTTGCTATTTTAAGGAAGGGTTATGCCCCAATTAAAGTTTAGCTAAGTTAACGAGGTTATTATAGTACATGTTGATAGGGAGCCCACCCTATCAAAGAAACTGTATTCTAAATACTTTTTCATATTCATATACCTACTCCTTAAAACTAAAACAGCAGCCGCAGATATGCAGTTGCTGTTTTAGTTTGTGGCGGGTTATTGCTGTTTTTTTTGTAATTCAAAAATCAGATGTTTCTTATTTTTACCAACTTGGGTAAAACCGTTCGCTTGTAGAATATGTTGTGAGGCGAAGTTGTTGAGCGTTGTTGTGGCACGCGGTGTCTGAATGCCCAGTTGCTGAGCTTCAATCAATAGCAGGTGTAACATATCCGTGCCGATACCGTGCCCTCGTAACTCATGGGGGACACCGCCGTAAGCAATATGTCCGCCGTCAACATAAAGTGCAGGGGTGAGCCGATGGCGTAATTTGCCGATACCCACATAGCGGTCGTCGTTTTTGAAGAAATAAAGGGTTTGGTTAACAAAGCCCGCGGGTAAATCAATCCCATGGGCGTGGTTATCCATGCGTTGCAACCAGGCGATAAAGGCGTGTTCATTAAGCAAATCGGACTTATCAGCTGGATTTGAAAATCCGCCTTCCAGCCGGTCGACGTTAGATAAGTATGTCTGAAGCGCTTGGTTGGGTTGTACGCTGAGTGTCTCAATTGTAAGGATCATAATTTTCTCGGTTCTAGAATTTAGTGGATGGCTATAGTTAATAAAGGTAGCTCACCACTTTAAGTCTACCGCAGTCCCGTGATAATGACATCAGTTCGTTAAATAACTTGTATTTGACCATTTAAGGCTATGTTATGCCCGCCTTAAAGTTAGACTAAGCTAGTCATACTATGATTATACATGTTGATAAGGAGCCCACCTTACTAGCAAATGAGAATGTACATAAGTTACTTCCCATCTTATTCATATACCTATACCTTTCCATAAAAACTAGGTTGCAGATATGCAGCCTAGTTTTTATGCATATTTAGTGTATAAACATCTTGAATAGCCGTAGTTGAGCCTCTTTGACGTAATCGGAAACAATGATGAGTCGCGGTCGCTTTGACAAATAGTGTCATTGTTAGCGTTTGCTGGTATTTAATATTGTGCTTGATTACATAGAGAAACTATGCTTTATATATGTATAAATTTGAATATCCCGATCTATTTTTAATTATTTTAGATAAAAGTTTGTTATTTTTTGTATTTAAGGTTAAAATTACACTATGAAACGTTCATAATAATCTGTTTAAGCGATAATATTGTTATTCGGTCTTGTATTTGTCCAAAAAAGGATTCACCCGGGTAAAATGAGTTAAATCTCATTAAAGCAAGGTTTCGGGTGACACAAATTCAAAAAGTGTTTAATAAAAGTTGTAAATATTATGTCTTTTAAAGAACGTTTAAATATCTTTGTTGTTACATGAGGTTTTTTTATTTAAAATAAACAAAAATAGATTCTGTCATGAATAGTTTTATTTTTGTGTTTATTAAAATTAAAAAACATAAAAACGACTTAAAAATTGGTTAAATGCATATTTTTGCCGGAAATTGTAAAAAAATTAAATCAGGATAAAAATAATTATCAAGCTAAAAATGCTTTCTTTTTGAAAATATACACGAAATAGGTTTCGTGTATATTTTTTGTATATATTGAATATTGTGTGTTTTCATAGGGCTGTGATAATATATTCAAGGCGCCATACATGTGGGAGTGCGATGCACATCCTATGAATTTAAAGATATTTGATATTAATAGAAGAATGAGGTTTTTTATCGTGGGTAAGTTTAATAGTAAGAAGTTGAAGGTTGCTGTGGCAGTGGCTCTTTGTAGCGTTGCCGTTTCTACTACTGCTTTAGCTTCATGGCAATTGTTGAATTTCAATTCTAAGGGTTATGAGACGATTGTCCATGCTGTTAAGAAAGATGGCGTCGTTGATGGCGTTCTTACAGCAGCTCAAGAAGAAATCACGGCTTTGAAGAATGTCGTTAGCGCACGTTCATCAGAAACAAAGGCCGTTCAAAATGCTGCTAACAGCCAAATGTCATCTGTTAACACAGATATTGACTCAGCCGCTTCTTCAGCTTCTGACCTTGAAAAGAAGGCCAGTGCCTTGCAAGCTTCTATTACTGCTGATTCAAGTAGTGTCTCTTCAGCAACGACAGCAGACACTGAAGTCGTTTATGTAGACTCTGTTACACAATAAGTTGGCACTGATAGCTCAAATAATTAAATTAAACAAGCAATGATACTGATAGTGGGGTTCGGATGTAAAATACATTTGACCCCATTTTTGAAATGCGGTCAAATGTATTTTATAACAGGCTATTAATGGGTGAATCCAAATGCGAAAGAAAAAAATAGTATTAATCTTGTTGCCGATGTTGTTATTAATTATTTCATTGTCAGCAAATGCAGCGTTTTTATTGACGCGGGCGCATACCGAAAGTTTGCGGGCGACTGATCAATCGATTGCCAATGTGAGTGATCTGTTAACACAATCAACGGTCAAGATTAAGACATTGAAGCAACAATTAAGCGATACTAAAGACCAGAACACAAATCTGTTGAATAATCAAAATACATTGTTTACGGCCTTAAATGTTACGGATTTGGATGCGGCAGAAGCCAGAATTAATGATATGAGTAAACAAATTGCCGCGCTGAAGGATATGGGTATCACCAATGTTGATCAGATCACTGGTTTGAAAGAGCAATTGGCGGAGTTAAAAACATCGCTCTCGTTGGGGGATGACTTTGATCCAACCACCAACTTAGTTGATTCGGTTAATAATACAATTGATGAGCGGGTTGCTGCCAAAATTTCTGAGCAGACGCAGGCGTTAGAAACAAAGGTCGAGACACTCCAAACGCTTGTGGATCGGTATGCAGATATTTTTGCGGATGCAGGTACCACAGCTGATTGGATTGCAAATGGTCCGGTGTTAAATAAGGTTGCCGATCCAATGTATATCGCCACAGCGCAAGTCAATACATGGAGTAATCCAGCTGGTGGGTATACTTTAGGATTGAAAAAAATTGGTGCTTATTATGTCTTTTCTATTTTCAATGGAAATTCACAGTGGATTTGGTCGGGAACTTCATGGGTTCAAGGTCAAACAATTCAAAATGCCGCTGGGGATGTCTTTTTGAATGCATACCGAGACGGTTATTGGCAACCCTTCCAAAATAGCTTGGCGACCAAGACCTTAAATAATGTCAGTACAAAAGATTACATCATGGTCTATGCATCTTCCTCTAAGAAAACTGAGAAAGCTTTTCTACCAGGGTTGCCAGCAACGGTTAATCGCAGTCAGCTGGCTAGCCAGACTTCAACGAGTGTAGGTAACTACTATGGTTGGGTTAGTGGTGGTGTGAGTGTTACTTGGGTGCCTGATGCGACAAACTCGGTGACAGGTACTTTCCAAATCACCGTTGCAGGTTATGTATCAACAGATGGTCAGCAACATGTGTATCAGTATGTCCCACATCCTAATACCACTGATAGTATCTATTCAGGTGGTGCGACGAATCGTACAATTAATGATGTCTCTAGTGTTTGGAAAGAAATCAAGTAATGCATATTAAAAAGGAATCATCCAGGCTGGATGATTCCCTTTTTTGTATTGTTTAACTCTTTTGATAGATACGTAGCGCTTGCTTACCATGGGTAAAGTAATAGGCCGTGTAGGTCACGGCAAACACTGCGGTGATAGCAAGCATTACCCAGATATCATGGCTGATTGAGCCACCAATCATCATGGCTTCACGTAGGGCATGGATACCATAAGTCATTGGGAGATATGGTCGAATGGTAGCAAAGAACTCATTCGAGAGTTGGATGGGATACGTTCCCTCAGCACCACTCAGCTGGAGTACCAATAATATCAATGATAGAAAGGCACCTGGTCGTGATAACCATAGATTTAGCGTGGAGACAATCATGGCAAACATCAATTCAATGATGAGTAAGACTCCCACAGACTTGGCTGTACTCAAGGCATCAAGCCCTAAGATGAAGTGTACACCAACTGCAAGAATGGCAACGCTGGCCAGAGAGAAGGCTGCGAGCAAGGTCGTCTTATCGATAAAGTAGCGGAACGCATTCTTATACTTGCCATGAGGTGTCACCATGTCCATTAACAAATTAAAGGCCATCAGACCGACGTAGAGACCGACTGACATCATCAATGGTGCCATTCCGGTACCATTGTTGGCAACCGTGGTTTGATCTGTGTGCTTCGTTAGGACCGGCTTAGCGATCTGATCATAGATGGCAGAAGTGCCTTTTTGATCGGCAATTTGTTGGGCGCCATCGGCTAATGAATTAGCTAATGTCGTTTCACCATTGCTTAACTTCGTTAGGGCTGGACCAACTTGCTTTTGGCCAGTAGCTAATTGGTTAGCACCACTGTCTAACTTTTGCGAACCAGTGGCGAGTTCGTTAGTACCATTGGTAATCTTGCTATTGTTAGCGGCTAATTGGCTGAGGCCACTCGTCAATGTGTTGCCACCAGTGGTTAACTCATTGATGCCGCTAACTAAAGCGGGGGTGGCTTGTTGCAACTGTTTGGTACCATTGGCCAAGGTAGTCGCACCACTCTTTAGGGTCGCACCCTTATCTGTTAAGGTTTGCAGACCGTCAGCTAAGGTTGTTGAACCTGTAGTTAGTTTAGCAACCCCAGTCTGTGTTTGGGTGATATATAATGCCATACCACCGTATAGGGTGTTAGTGTCATCTTTTGTGCCGAATGCGCTATTTAATGCACTGACTCCCGTAGCAAGTTCCTTTTGTTGTTCTGTGGCAGTTGTTTTAAGGGTGGTTAATTGACTCGCTAATGTCGTTAATTGGGTTTGCATATCCTGCATAACAGTGGTCGTAGCAGCAGTATCCGAGGAACTTTGGACTGCTTTTTGAATCGTGGCTGCTTGTTCATCAGTTAAATTAGCTGCCTGGATGGCTGTCGCTAGATTTTTGGTTAGGGTAGCCTGTTGAGTTTGGGCACCAGTTGACAAGGTTTTTAAGTCAGTGGCTAAAGTGGTCATTGTTTTTGTGATGGCAGTCGTGTCGGTAGAACTTTGTGACAAGCTTGAATTTAATTTGTTTAAGCCCGCCTGGAAGGTACTGAGTCCTTTTTGAAGAGTTGTCACATCATTATCGTTAACGGCTGCTTGCATCGTTTTGAGACCAGCGTTTAATTGCTGAGCACCGGTATTTGCTTTTGACACTCCGGCGGTATATTGCGTAATCCCAGTGCTCAACTGTTGGGCACCTGAATTCAATGAAGTGATCCCAGTCGTCAGTGTCGGTGTTTGCGCCTGTAATTGGCTTAACCCAGTGGCAAGCGATTTGCTACCGGTGCTGGCAGAGGCAACTCCATTTGTATAAGTAGAAAGTTGATTATTGAAACTGTTAATACCTGTGTTTAGGGTCGTGGTACCGGCAGCCAAGGTATTTAGATTAGTCGTGATGGTCTGAACTCCAGATTGTAACTTGGTCGTCCCAGTTTTTAATTTGGTTGCCCCAGCTGCACCGTCAGATAATCCGTCTCCAACTTTGGCGAGATTAGCATATAGTGCCTTGGCATACGTGCGCGTGACTTGCGCATTAACTTTGGCTACCAGTTTATTAATCGCCGATTCAGATAGTTTTGAGGCGATAAAGTTATGACCAGCACTTGTTTCATAATTCAGACGCATCCGCTTGGGATTTTTGTCTGATAGACTGGCCGCATTCTTTGAAAAGTTCTTAGGTATCGTGATCGCCATGACATATTTGCCATCATCTAACCCTTTTTTTGCCTGTTTGGCACTCGTCTGGGTGAAATTCATGCTATCGCTGTCGACTAATTGCTTGGCGAGGCTCTTACCAAGCTTAATGGTTTTATGATTCTGTTTGGCCGCGTGATCGAGATTGACTACTGCGACCGGCAGTTGGCTAATTCTCCCGTAAGTATTCCAAACTGAATTTAAGAATGTTACGGCGTAGACTGAAGGGACAGTTGCTAGTGCGATGAACACAATGATTAAAAAACGCTTTTCTTTAAATATATATCGCCATTCGTGCATTTCGATTGGCCTCCTGAAAATTCATGTTCCTTATTATAGTGATTAAAAAAATTTGATTCAATTCACAAAAGTAGATACAATGTCTATTAAATTAAGATTTTGGGGAGGATCACGATGAAACACGCAGAACGTATCGCAAAGACCAAAGAAACCATCCAAAAAAGTTTTATGAGCTTGATGGCTGAAAAGGGCTATGATCGGGTCACGGTGACAGACATCATCACCCGTTCAGAAATTTCACGGGGGACCTTTTATTTACATTATTTAGATAAGGATGATTTGTTGCAAAAAATCGAGGGAGAATTATTAGATTATATTGGGGAACATAGTGATTTGAATGATCATACCGTGTTAGATATTTCACCGTATGAAGCCATTACCCATACGTTTGATTGGCTATATGAGAATCGCGAAATTCTACGTATCCTGGTGAGTGAAAAGGGTGATCCATACTTTATTTCAAAAATTTCTAATCTCCTGATGTACCGATTACGTGCCATGACTCGCTCGCCGTATCGGGCTAATAAATCAGCTATTCCACGGGAATATGCCTTGGATCTATATGTGACTGGCTATGTGCGCATGATTTTTGATTGGCTGTCACAACCGCTCCCAGAAGAACCGGCTACTTTTACAAAATACTTCCTAGCGAGTGAGAATCTGACGCCGGCTGAACTGTTCGCCATGCTTAAATAGTCAATGTTAGACAGTTTGTCTAATAAATTTAAGTTAGCGATATGCTAGCTAGCAAGATTCGCGCTTAAGTTCATTGTAGGCTTGTTTGGCGATAGCAGTGAACGTTTTTGAGATATCTAAAGCCATGCGCCACTATTAAAAAGGGCAATAAGTGAATTTTACTAAAAAATAAATGAGAAATAACTAATAAATGGGTTGAGTTTGTTTTTAAACGCTATATACTTGATTTAATAAAAATAGAAATTAGGTTGATGTGGAATGACAACAGCAGTAGATATTACGTTATTAGATTTGCCAAATGGTGAGGTGAATACTGAAGAAAGTGTCTTGGATAAGTATGGCTACGATGAGTGGACACAGGAAGAAACGTCGCGTACTTTACCGCGTGCGGTCGTCTTTGCAGAGAGTATTGCCGATGTGCAGGCTGTACTACGTTTTGCCAGTGAGCACCAGATTGCAGTGGTGACCCAGGGCTCCCGAACATCGATTGTGAATGGTTCATCGGCTTTGTCAGATGGTATTATTCTGAGTTTAGCCCGCATGAATCATATCATTGATATCCAAATTGAAAACCAATTAGCAATTGTTGAACCAGGTGTCCTAAATGGAACTTTGGATGAAGCTGCCCGTAAATTTGACTATTTTTATGCGCCCGATCCAGGTTCAAAGCCCATTAGTACGATCGGTGGCAATGTGGCAACCAATGCTGGTGGGATGAGTTCGTTGAAGTATGGGACTACCAAGCAAGCCGTGTTGGCGCTTAAGGTCGTGTTAGCTAGTGGCGAATTGATTGAGGTGGGTGCACCAGTCTTGAAAAATACCGCTGCGTATAATCTATTGGATCTCTTCGTCGGATCCGAGGGTACCCTGGGGGTCATTGTTGAAATTACGGTGCGTCTCTTGCCCATCCCATATGGTGCGTCTGTTACCGGATTGGCTACATTCAACTCGATGCAAGACCTAACGTATGCCGTACAACGTATTCAAGCTAGTGGCTTATACCCATCAATGCTAGAAGCTTTGAATCGGGTCTCGATTGAAGCTTTGGATCAGTATGAAAATCTGGATTTGGGTGCTCGTGGCAGCCAGGCATTGTTGATTTTCCAATTGGATGTGGCCGTAGATGGTGCTTTAGAGGTGGCTAAGCAGGAATTACAAGCAGCTGGCGCCGTGAAGGTGGATGTCACGGCTGACGTGGAGCGTACGAAAGAAATTATCAAGATTCGACAGGATGTTTTTAAGGCCGGCGCCCAGTATGGTCGGCTGATTGTTGAGGATATTGCCGTACCGTTGGGTAGTTTGGCCACGGTTGTCGCGCGGGCCGAGGAGATCGCTGAAAAGTATCAGCAGCGCTTGTTGTTATTGGGACATGCTGGGGATGGTAATCTGCACCCAGACTTTATTCTAGAGTCCACTGAAGGACCAATTCCCGCAGAATTGGACGCAGCTATTGCAGAATTGCTGACCTATGTCATCAGCGTTGGCGGAACCGTCAGTGCCGAGCATGGGATTGGTAGCCTAAAGAAGAAATGGGTCGACCAGCAATTATCACCAGCCGTGGTACAACTACAAAAGCAAATCAAACAAGTTTTTGATCCGCAGGGTATTTTGAATCCCGAACGGAAAGTATAAATTCATAGGTGTCGATAATGAGCATAGGGCTGATTATCGACATTTTTCGAACGGTTCAAAGATGATCAGACGGTTGACGAAGTATGCAGGGAATCCTGCAAGGAGGTTTTATGACGGATAGTACGCTTGATTGGCGGCAGGGGGTGCATGATAGCATGCCCGTATTTGCTGGCTACCTCTCAATTGGCCTAGCGTTTGGCATTGTTGCGGCAGCAGCAAATTTTTCAGTGTGGCAGATTTTTTTACTGTCGACGATCGTTTACTCAGGGGCGGCGCAATTTATCATCGTAGCGATGCTGGTAGCTGGCGGGGATGCGACGACGATTTTACCGATCATTGCTTTGGTCAGTATGCGCATGTTCTTACAATCACTATCCGCGATGACCGTTTTTAAAGGCATTTCTTTGTGGCAAGGGTTGGCGATTGGGAGTCTGATTACTGATGAGTCATACGGGGTGTTAATGTTGGCACACGCACAAGGGAAGCCGGTGAACTTTTCTTGGATGAATGGGGTTAATCTCAGTGCCGTAGCCGTCTGGGCGCTTTCAAGTGTGCTAGGTGGGCTCTTAGGTGATGCCATATCTGATCCCACCACCTTTGGCTTGGACTTCTCACTGACTGCTATGTTCGCCGGCCTTTGGGTTTTGTCGCTTAAGGCCGATATACGGACTAAAAAGGCAAAATTCAGTGTCGTCATCGGTGAAATTGGTGTAACAGCAATGAGTTTTATTGGCCTATCATACGTCTTTGAAAGTTCGATTGCGGTTTTAGTAGCGACCGTGATGGGGGCACTATTTGCGCATTATTTTCGGTAAAGGAGCAGGCACTTGGTCAATAGTTCAGTATTTTGGTGGGTCTTGATTGGTGCCGGATTAATCAACTGGTTGATTCGTATTACACCGGTACTAGTCGCGCAGTGGATCAAGTTTCCGGCTGGCGTGATCCGTTTTCTACACTTTGTGCCACTCAGCATGATGTCGGCGATTTTGTTACAAAATTTAGTCAGTGTGACACAGCAGCGGTTGGTGGTTGATTGGCTTGGCGTGATGGCAGTGTTACCAGCGGTCATCATTGGTTATTGGCGTAATTCACTAACCTGGACCGTTTTCGTTGGGGTGCTCATGATGATGTTGTTGCGACTTCTTTAGAATATTTAGCCGCTTTTTAAACATGTTTGTGTATTTTTATTCAAAATAGTTATATAATATAACAAAAATATACAAGAGGTGTTGCACATGGTCGATCATATCAAATTATTTTCAGACATCATTCAAATTCAGACGGTTAACGATCATGAGGCTGAATTGGCGGATTATTTAGCAAGTTATTTTGACGGGACGCCCGCCGAGGTAACTAAAGTCACTTTTGCACCGGGCCGTGACTCATTGGTCGTGAAGCTGGGGGAATTACAAAATCCAGATAAGGTTTTGGTCTTTTCAGGTCATGGGGACACGGTTGATTTTGGTGATTTGTCAAAGTGGACATATCCACCACTATCGGCACACATCGAAGGTGACACGATTTTTGGTCGGGGTGCTAATGATATGAAGGGTGGCTTAGCGGCACTTTTTGCAGCGGCGCTGGAATTAATAGCTGAAGATTTTGATTTCGGTCATAATCAATTGAAATTATTCATGACCGTGGGTGAAGAGACCGGCGAATATGGAGCCCATCAGTTAGTTGAAGCGGGCTTTTTGGATGACGTGACCGCGTTGATCTTAGGAGAACCACGGGCTAATTTCGAAATTGGCTATACGAATAAGGGGGTCATTGATTACAAGGTGACGGTTACTGGTAAATCAGCGCACTCATCACGACCAGATCTCGGGGACAACGCCTTAGAAAAGGCGTTGGTCATTATCCAGGATATTCAGACGTATTTCACCAAGTATGACACCGTCGAGAATCCAGTTTTAGGTAAACTGACGAATGTTATTTCAGTGATTAATTCTGGGACACAAGTCAATCAAGTCCCTGATCTCGCCTACTTCATGGGTAATACGCGCACCATTCCGGAAACGCCCAACCAACAAATTTTCGCGGACTTACAGGCACTGGTTGATCAATACGACAATGCCGAACTTGAAATTATTTATCCTGCGGAGCCTTTGCCAGTGCAGACCGTATCAGAATTCACAAAGCTCGCCCAGGCTAAAATTCAAGCAATCAGTGGTCAGCCAGGTGCTTTGATTGCCGGTGCCGGCGCCAATGAGGGTAGTGAATTTATTCAGGCCAAAGCCAAGTTCCCAATTTTAATTTTTGGACCAAGTGCTTTTGACAATTCGCATGCAGTGAATGAGTCCAACTCATTAAAAATTTATGAGCAAGCGGTTGAAATTTATAAGCAAATTGCGGTTGAGTATTTGGCATAGGCAGCGGGCAATCAAGTATTAAGCAGAGCGTTGCAGGTCTCTTCTAAGGCGGCCTTGATTTTGGTGCCAATAAAATCTTTTATACAAAAACCTTGCAATCTCATTTTGATTCTTTATAATGAGAATCATATTAGAAAAGGTTAGGGAAATATCATGAAGGTAAACGGACAATTTCAACAAATGAATCAAATTGCGTCTACCTCAGTCACCACTGGATCCTCATCTGGACACCGCGGTTGACTGCCTTTTCGTCAGCCGTTGTCACGCAATGGCTGACTAGCACCCTAATGTATCACTTAAAGTGAACAGGACTAGTCTATGTAAATGGACTAGTCCTTTATTTTGTAGCTGAAGAGAATTTTGGAGGAGAGAATTATGAAGAACGCATGGCAATGGTGGAAGGATCAAAACTTGGTTATCCAGATTATAATGGGCATGTTATTGGGCTTGCTATTAGCAGTGGTAGTTCCAGATGCGACGTGGTTGGCTATTTTTGGAACTTTATTTGTTTCAGCCTTGAAAGCAGTCGCCCCGATTTTGGTCTTTGTGTTGGTGATTGCTGCAATCGCCCAACATAAAAAGGGGGTTAAGACCAACATGCGCACCGTGTTAGGCCTGTATTTTGTGGGCACGTTCATGGCCGGTTTGGTTGGTGTACTGGCAAGTTTCTTGTTCCCAACATCTTTGCAGTTGGTTAAGAGTACCCAGAAAATCGATGCCCCCAGCGGTATTGGTGAAGTATTGAATAATTTGTTGTTGAAGTTGGTGGATAACCCAATTAATGCATTAAGTCAGGCCAACTATATTGGTATCTTGGCGTGGGCCATATTGATTGGTTTTGCTTTGCGACATGCCTCTGTCTCAACTAAAGTTGTCATTCAGGATATTTCGGTCGCTATTTCGGCCATCGTGAATAATGTCATCCAGTTGGCACCATTTGGAATCATGGGTCTGGTCTACCAGGCGGTGGCGGTGAATGGATTGGGTGCTTTGGCTGATTATGGTCGTCTGCTATTTGTATTAATTGGTGCAATGTTGGTGGTCGCATTGGTGGTCAATCCGTTGATCGTCTTTGTGGCTGCCCGGCGTAATCCATATCCGTTGGTTTTCGCGACATTGCGTGAAAGTGGTGTCACGGCCTTCTTTACACGTAGTTCAGCAGCCAATATCCCAGTGAACATGCGTTTAAGTGAAAAGCTTGGGTTGAATCCAGATACGTATGCTATCTCAATCCCCTTGGGGGCAACAATTAACATGGCTGGCGCAGCGATTACGATCTCAGTCTTGTCATTAGCGGCAGCGCACACATTAGGCATCACCGTTGATTTTTGGACAGCGGTTATCCTGGTACTATTGTCTGCAGTATCAGCTGCCGGGGCTTCCGGCGTTGCTGGTGGATCACTGTTATTGATCCCAATGGTGACAAGTCTGCTAGGTATTCCAGGTGATATCGCTGCCCAAGTGGTCGGTGTCGGATTCATTATTGGTGTGATTCAAGATTCCGCTGAAACAGCATTGAATTCATCATCAGATGTTGTGTTCACCGCAACGGCGGAATATGCCCAGGAGTTCATTGGTAATCGGTCACGTGAAGTGGCTGTCGACTAAGATTTAACGTCCCAGCACTTGTTTGGGGCGTTTTTGCATTAAATGGTTGCGGGTTCCATTGTTGGCAGGCGCCTCCTGTGCGTTATAATTATTATTAATAAGGGGGTATGAACATGTCAGTAGAAGTAATGAATCCAGACGTTGCACAGGATGTTTGGAAGGACATCGGTCAGCATGTCGATTTTGTCGTGTTGCAATTAAAGCGCACGAATTTGGCGCAAGAACAAGCAGCGATTCAAGAATTTGCAGACCGCTCACAAGCGATCATCCGATCAATGAATATTCGCGCCGAAGACGCCGGTCTAAAGGTCGCGATTGGGTTCTCAAACGCGGCTTGGGACTATCTATTTCCCACTGCGCCAAAGCCCAAGGAACTTGAAACATTCACCACGATTGCTGGGGATGAAGCGGAGTACACGATGCCGGCCACTGCTGGTGATATTTTCCTACACATCCGGGCAGCCAATGAGGCGGTCGTGTACGAAGTGGTTACACAGTTCATGCGTTTTTTGAAAGATGTCACCACGGTGCTCGATGAGACGAAGGGGTTCCGTTATTTTGAAGGACGGGCCATTATTGGCTTTATCGATGGCACAGAGGCGCCGGCGATTGCTGACGCAGCAGAATACGCAATTATCGGTGCGGAGGATCCCGAATACATTAACGGATCCTATGCGTTTGCGCAAAAGTGGCTTCATGATATGAATTTCTGGCAAGCCATGAAAACCGAGGAACAAGAAAGGGCGGTGGGCCGTGAAAAGTTTACGGACTTAGAGCTGGCCGATGATGATAAATATAAGAATGCACACAACGTTGCTTCAAAGTTGGAAGTTGATGGCGAAGAACAAAAGATTGTTCGCATGAATGTGCCTTTCTCCGATGCAGCCACTGATAAGACGGGCACATATTTTATTGGTTATGCACGTCATTGGACAGTTACTAAGGGGATGTTGCAGCAGATGGTGGCAGAGCGTGACTTCTTGTTAACGTTCTCAACGGTTGAAACCGGTCAACTTTTCTTTATTCCATCACGGGATACCTTAGCGGCCATTGCGGATGGTCAGTTAAACTAAAATTACTTAGCGCACTAGTCAAAACTAATTTGGCTGGTGTTTTGTTGTACAAAAAAGCCTACCGATAAGTCCCAATACGGAGCTCATCGATAGGCTTTGGCCGAGCACTATCTCGATTAGTTCAAGATAGGCCGATAAAGATTATTTAGGTTATTCCCACTCAACGGTTGCGGGTGGTTTAGCCGTAATGTCGTAGACGACGCGGTTAACATGGTCAACTTCATTTGTGATGCGGCGGGAAATTTCAGCGAGAACATTCCAGTCGATTTTGGCAAAATCAGCCGTCATACCATCAACGGATGTGATAGCACGGATGGCAACGGTGTGATCGTATGTCCGGAAGTCACCCATCACACCAACGGACTCGACACCGGTATCAACGGTGAAGTATTGCCAAATTTGGCTATCCAAGCCGCGGTTGGCGATTTCTTCGCGTAAGATAGCGTCTGATTCACGCACAATTTCAAGACGTTCGGCCGTGATTGCACCCATCACCCGGATACCCAAGCCAGGACCTGGGAATGGTTGACGCCAAACCAGGTGGTGTGGAATACCTAATGCTTCACCAAGGACACGCACTTCATCTTTGAAAAGCTTATTAAGTGGTTCAATCAACTTAAAAGCCATGTCCTCTGGCAAACCACCGACATTGTGGTGTGATTTGATGGTTTGCGCAGTATCGGTACCAGATTCGATGACGTCGGTGTACAAAGTACCTTGTGCTAAGAATTCAATACCATCAAGCTTTGCTGCTTCGTCATTAAAAACTTGGATGAATTCGTTACCAATGATTTTACGTTTTTGTTCTGGGTCAGTAATGCCAGTCAACTTTGATAGGAAGCGTTCCTGAGCATCAACTTTGATGATATTCAGCCCAAATTTGCCACCCAATGACTCCATCACTTCATCGGCTTCGTTTTTACGGAGCAAACCGTGATCAACGAAAATTGAAGTTAATTGATCACCGATAGCCCGTTGCAACAAAACACCAACAACTGATGAATCAACACCACCAGAAAGACCAAGCAGCACTTTTTTATCACCAACAGTTTCACGAATCAAGCGCACTTGCTCTTCGATGAATCCTTCCATGTGCCAGTTAGCTTCAGCGCCGGCAATGTTAGTAACGAAGTTCCGTAAAATGTCAGTGCCATGCTCAGAAATAGTGGTTTCGGCGTGGAATTGGACACCGTATAACTTCTTTTCATCATTCGCAATGGCTGCGATCGGTGTCTTAGCAGAACCACCAGCAATCACGAAACCAGCGGGTAATTCAGTGACATTATCAGAGTGAGACATCAAAACAACTTGTGATTCAGGCGTGCCATCTAACAAGTTTGATTGATCTTTGTGGCTTAAAACCGTCGCCCCAAATTCACCATTACCAGGGTTGGCTTCGACCGTACCACCAAGCTTTTGCGCCATTAATTGCATACCGTAGCACACTCCCAACATGGGAATACCAAGCTCGAAAATCGCAGGATCAATGTCAAAAGCATCGTTTTCGTAGACTGATTTAGGACCACCAGATAAGATGATTGCCTTGGGGTTGTAGTCTTTAATCTCTGCAACAGTCATTTTATGTGACTTCAATTCAGAGAAAACGCCGATTTCGCGAATACGACGTGCCAATAGTTGGTTATATTGTGAACCATAGTCTAGAACTAAGACTTTATCGTGAGTCTCGTTAGCCATTATGTCCTCTTTCTTAAGATGCGTATTTGCCTTTTACCTACTTTAATATAGGTGATCCGCAGTGAATTTTGTAAATAAAAAAGCATTTTTCACGGCCTATCAAATCGATAGTTCCGTGAAAAATGCTTCGCAGGTATGCAAACACACCAGTTAGCCATTCACGGATAGTCACGACTTTCGGGGCGTGGTAGAAACTGCTGGCCATTCTCCAGCGATATATCTGTAAATACAATTGTTTTCTTTTCATCTATCTTACGTTAAGCGCAGGTCTTTTTCAATAAGAGGATGATGAGAAGTAGCCAAAGTCATGTGGACAATACAAAAAACCGAAGTAACGAGAATGTCCTTCGGTACCTACTGAGATTAAATTTTTAACGAGGTAATGCTAAATAAATCGAGCAACTGAGCATGATGATCCCGGTTACAAGGCTAAGGATAGTTAAAAAGCACAGAATACTTAGAGTATTCTGTGCTTTAATTTATGCTAGAGATAAAACAGAATGTTTATCACGCTGTGTTAAATCATCTCGTTTGCATATTATTAATGCCGTTGTGTTCCTTTTCTAAAAAGAACGCTGCTATTATTGTAATAACTAAGACAATGCTACCCATAATTAAGTAAGTGTGCTGGAATCCAATAGAATCATAGAAGTTCCCAGCTAATGCTGAAAAGATGAAAACAGATATTTGTTTCATGAAGTTGGCAGCTAATGCATAAATGGTGGCATATAAATTATTGTCAAATGCCCCGTTAATGTATTTCATGATAGATACTAGGACTAATGGCATCTCAAATCCTGCCAGCAACCTTAATACGACGATAAAGATCCAATTTGGTGCTAACGCCGTACCGATAATTCGAATGGCTGTAATGAATCCATAAATGATTAGCCCATTCCGTGCACCAATTTTATTAATGATGTAAGGCATTGGGATCATGAGGATTATTTCAATGATCATTTGAATCGTCACCACATTAGAGTATACGGTTGTGGCATGAGAGACAGACGGGAAAAACGTTTGAAAGAAGATCACGAATTGTTGATCGAACACATCATATAGTGCCGAAGCTCCCATATAGAAGATACCGAGAATCCAAAAGTTTTTCAATTTTAGTAGGTGCCGAACGTCGGCCATGGAGATTCGGTCAGTAACGTCAGTAACTTCGTCAATATTTTCGGTGTTAATTTTGTCAAAAAACGCAAACATTATCAACGCAACAATGGCGGTTACAGTGGCAGCCCAAAAGATTAGATTGGGATTTATCAAGAATAACCGACCACCTAAAAATGAAGCCACAGCCCCGGCGATTGAACCACCAATTCTGGAGTGCCCAAATTCAAAGTTGTTTGTGATCGATGCACGTTGAATATACTGTTCAATAACTGAAACACCGCCATTTAACACAAACGATAGGTAGATTCCGGTAATGACAGCAATAACAAAAGGATTAGTAGCGGCAAGTAGCGGCATAAATAGCCATTCAAAGTAGGGCCCGATCAGAACACCTACGCCCAATATAATGAAGACTAAGGTTTTTTTCATGACTAATCTGTCTGAGAAAAAACCAAATAATGGTTGGAAAGCTAATGACATAGCAGCCATCATTGAAAAGACAATACCGGCTTCGCTACCATTTAATTTTGCAACTTGTTCCAACCAGAGTGTCAAATAACCAGAAACGATGGCCCATATGAAGAAGTATGAAAAGTGTGAGACAGGGAATGACCAGAACATCCCCTTTTTGGTTGAGTTTTCCATTACGCTGTTTTCTCCTATTCATCAGTTAACTGTGAAATGTTCGGGCTGGCCGAACTGTGGATAGCCATTGTCATCATATGAAAATGATTGCACCATTGTGTGTCTATTTGGGTCATAGAGGGGGTCACCCTTAATGTCAGAGTAATTTCTGATGTGGTAAACCAGTAAGTCCTCAGTACCATCTTCAGATACAGTGAAGGAATTGTGGCCAGGCCCTAATAGATTATCTTTTGTATTAGATGTAAAGACAGGATGATCAAGTTTGTGCCAAGATTTTTCATCTAATAAATCAGCATTTTCATCAGATACTAACATCCCTATGCAATAATTTTCGTCTGTCGCACTACCTGAATAGGTTAAAAAGAATTTTCCATTTCTGTGTAGGACAGCGGGTCCCTCATTAACGGCAAAGATCTGTGTCTCCCAACTATATTCAGGTTTGGATAGTAGTACAGGATTGGTTTTTAGGGTCCATGGATTTTCCATTTCAGAAATGTATAAGTTTGTATTGCCAAAAATATCAGGATCTTTTTGCGCCCAAACATAGTATAATTTGTCATCATGTTCAAAAGTAGTTGCATCTAGCGAGAAGGAATCCATAGGGGTTTTGATTCGCCCTTTCTCGACCCAATCATCTTCGTTACGCATAGGATCTGGCTTGTCGCATTCAATGACGTACATTCTGTGTTGGAACATACCATTTTGATCAAAGTCGGTCGTGCTCGCTGCAGCATAGTAGATGTACCACTTGTCGTTAATAAAATGGATTTCAGGTGCCCAGATAAGCTCACTTTGTTCGCCAGAACCAGAAGCATGTTTGCGCCAAATTGTTCGCGGCAGGGCATGAGCTAATCCTGCAATAGTTTTGGATCTCCTGAGTTCTATCCGATTGTATGACGGTACAGATGCTGAAAAATAATAGTAACCATCGGTATGTTTGTAAATGTAAGGATCTGCCCTTTGGATAATCAAAGGGTTAGGATATGAAATAGAGGGTTGCATAAAACACTCCTTTTGATTTGATTTTGATTGAAAGCGCTTTCACAAGGTCTATTAAAACGCTTTTTTTATAAATTTGCAATAAATATATTGATATTATTGAATTAAATTCAATTTAAACAACATTTATGTTGTTTTTAGGAGTATATTTAGTGTTAGATAAAAAAATAAAACACTTTCTTGTTTCTTAAATTGTTAAATGGAGAATAGTTATGGATCTTGGTATTGAAGAACAATCGTTGATTGTTTACAAAGCATTAGCTAGTGATGTTAGATTAGCTATTATCAGATTGCTGTCTAAGGATAAGATGACGGTGACTGAGATTGCGAATAACTTAAAATTAAGCAATACGATCGTTTTAATGCATTTGGATAAGTTATATAAGGCTAATTTGATATCTTTTGAAAAGTTAGGCCATAATAAGGTGGCGCAAATCAAAGTTGATAATATAAATATTCATTTTCCTACTAACGTTTATAGTGAGTTAGAACATTATGAGATAGAGATTCCAATTGGGCATTATACTAATTTTTCGGTTCAACCTACTTGTGGATTAGCAGGCCAAATGGACTATATTGGTAAGGTTGATGAACCAGCCTATTTTATGGATCCTCAAAGAGTTGACGCAGGAATGATCTGGTGGAATGAAGGATTTTTAGAATATCAATTGCCAAACTATGCAGGAAAAGATAAGCAGATTGAAATGATGGAATTTTCGCTCGAACTAGGTTCTGAGTTTCCATTTTCAAATAATGTTTGGCCATCGGATATAACGTTCTTTTTGAATAACGTCAGGTTAGGGACCTGGACCAGCTTGGGAGATTTTTCTGATACACGCGGTGTTTACACTCCCGATTGGGTACCTGATAATGTGAATCAGTACGGTATTTTAAAAAACATTAGAATTACTAATGAAGGATGCTTTTTAGATGGGAAACCATTTTCAGATGTAAAATTAGCAGATGTTGTTGATGGTGAGGCAACCTTCGTGCTCAAATTGTCTGTGGACGAGACCGCTAAAAATGATGGTGGGTGTACCATTTTTGGTAAGGGATTTGGTAATCACGATCAGGGTATCAATATGAAAATATTTTATAAATAAAACTCTATTCTGACGACAATAGAGTTGCAATAAGCACCATTTAAACTCGAGAGGGATGCTTATTTCTGCATAATGACTCTAGTAGCAGTACCACATAAAATGCCATAAGTTGGAGATTAAGATGACTGAATCAAAAGTAACTAAAATCATTGTGCGTTATCCAGAAGGACAACAGCCCAATTTCGTGATACCGACCACATATGCCCCTTATCGTTTTTTGTTAGGACGGCAGGGATCAAATCCACTCGTTGCCATTGGCATGAATCCTTCAGCCGCCCGTGATGCCACAAGTGATCGGACAGTGAATCGGGTGATTGCAGCAAGTGAAAAGCTGGGATATGACGGTTGGACAGTCATTAACACATATCCAGAACGGGCGACCGATGCCGCCAACATGGACGCCTTAGATGAAAACCTACTAGCAGAAAATTTAGCTACTGTGCGCACCTATTTAGTAGCAAATGACATCAAAGAGGTTTGGGGTGCTTGGGGTGATTTGAAATTTGACGCGTTGATTAAGGGTCGGGACGCTTTATTAGCGTTATTAAAGGAATTAGATGTTCAAGTATTTTACTTTAAAACTTTAACTAAGTCCGGAAATCCGCGCCATCCACTCTATCTCAAAATTGATATTGCTGAAAAATTTTATCTGGATTTTTAAATGCTTGTGGGCTAACTTAGCTAATAAAAAATAAATATTATAAAAAAAACCACTAGATTGTATCGGAGTACAATCTAGTGGTTTTTCGAATAACTATTATTTACGCTTAGTGAATTTTACAATACCTTCCCAGCGTGCTGTTTGTGGGAACATATCAATTGATTGAATATAGTCAACGTCGTAGACTTTGACTAAGTCAACCAAGTCACGGGCTAGGGTTGATTCATTACATGAAATATAGACGAACTTTTCTGGCTTAGTGGCCAAGATCGTTTTACGTAGGGCATCATCAAGGCCTGTACGAGGAGGGTCAACGACGAGAGCATCGGCGATCCAACCTTCAGCAGCCCACTTGGGAATCAGATCCTCAGCGGCCCCGATGAAATAATCGGCATTCATGACCCCGTTGTCGACTGCATTTTCGTTGGCATCATCAACGGCATCAGGAACGGTATCCATTCCACGCACTTCATCAACCTGATCCGCCAACGATATGCCAATCGTACCAACCCCGGCATAAGCATCGATTAGCTTATCAGCATGTGCCAAATCCAAGGCAGCAATGGCTTCACTGTATAGACGTTGTGTTTGCTTAGGGTTCAACTGCAGAAAAGCCCGGGGGGACAATTTGAATGTTTTACCATTGATAGTTTCGGTAATGTATTCCTGCCCCCATAGTAATTTGGTGTCTTCCCCCCAAATAAGGGATGTCTGGCCAGGATTAACGTTTTGCGAAATCGAAACAACTTCAGGCAACTCAGCATGAATACGTTGGATCAATTGGGTAGCGCCAGGTAATTTTTCAGTGTTGGTAACAATTGTTAACTGCACATCCCCAGTTAATTCACTGACACGTGCAATTAACGTTTTAACGATACCTGCATCGCGTTTTTCTTCATAAATTGGCATTTCCATATCGGCCAATTTATCACGGA
The DNA here is from genome assembly GCF_001761545.1 of Weissella soli. NCBI lineage: Bacteria > Bacillati > Bacillota > Bacilli > Lactobacillales > Lactobacillaceae > Weissella > Weissella soli. Next base: position 1,650,081 of record NZ_CP017326.1, read on the forward strand.
CAGTCCGCACAACCTTTAATGTTGCTGGATGTTGGGTTGAGATTTTAGGTAAGTCGACTAAAAAGTGTGAATTGCGTCGATACATGCCCACATTAATCGAGCCGTCCTTCATTTGGCGAACTGGGAATTGCGCCTTATTCCGGTAACCCGTGGGTTGATCCATGCCAATGGTTGGGCGTAAATCAATTTTTTCATACCCGCGGGGCTGATACTTTTCGAGTGCTTGGCGGATAATATCTTGTTTAAATGCTAATTGTGCAGGATAGGCTAGATGCGCTAATTCAACGCCACCGACAGATTGGTCATCAACGGGGACGACCCGATCAGGTGACTTCTTTTTGATTTTAATGATCTCGGCTTCGATAAATTTAGGTGTGAAATTAGTGACTTCAACTTCCACTACTTCATCAGGTAGGGCACCGGGAATAAAAGTGATTTTACGCTTATAATAACCAATACCTTCTCCGTTAATACCGAGCCGTTTTACAGTAATTAATAACTTGTCGCCGATCTTAACTTGCACACCATCAGTTTGTTTTGATTGGTGTTGATTAGGGCGTGTTCCACGTGAAACATTTGCATTGCGATTGGGACGTTTATTGCGTTCTTTGTAATCAGCCATTTCGTTCTACAATGACGTTGCCGTCGCTCCTTTATATTTAATATATTTATTGTAACATGCTACTGTAGTAGGCTTGTACAACATTTTAGTTTTTCTGATATGGTCGTGGTGCGATGATTTTACAGCCAGTCTGGCGGGTGCCTTTTGGTGATGGTGGGCTCATGTAACAGTGCTAGAAAATGTCTTGCTTGCACAAGCTAAGTAATATGCTAAACTTAATTTTATTAAACTAATGAAGTTGGGAGAACGGTTGTGCGTATTCAAGTAGCTTGTAAATGCTAATCATGTAAATACAGTTCAGTTTGGGCACTGGCGAATTATTGGGCGATGTTGTTTTTTGTGTAGTTATTTCACAGAAATCTAACATTGAATAATTGAGGTATATGAATATGAATATGAATATGAATAAGACACAAGTTTTGTTAGCATCAGTGGCCGTTTTAGCGACTTTTACTATTGCACAACCCAGCACCCATGCTGCCAAGTACGCATCGATTAATTGGATGGAAAATTCTGATTTAACGACGGTCGATCCATCCAAAGCAACGGATGCACCATCTTTTCATGAGTTGGACCTGACACAAGAAGCCTTGTACCGTGAAGGTAAAAAAGGTAATCCGGAACTGGCGGCTGCTAAGTCAGCTAAGGTCTCTAAGGATGGCCTGACGTGGACCTTTAAATTACGGCATAATTTAAAATGGGCTAACGGTGAAAAATTGACAGCCAAGGACTTTGTTTATGGTTGGCAACGGACGATTAATCCTAAGACAGCAGCTGAATATGCTTACTTGTATAGCGGTATTAAGAATGCAGATAGCATTCAAGCCGGTAAGGTTAAGGATGTCAGCAAGTTGGGTATTACAGCCGTTGGTGACTATGAACTTAAGGTAACCCTGGAAAATCCTATGCCCCAATTACCGATGATTCTGATGGCACCAGGATTTGCACCGCAGAACCAAGCTTTTGTTGAAAAGGCAGGCAGCCATTACGGTACCAATGCCAAGTACGCACTCTCTTCTGGTCCATTTATTTTGAAGGGCTGGAATGGTTCAAATACGAAGTACACCTTGGTTAAGAATAAGAACTACTGGGATAAGGGACATGTCAAAACGCCAAAGTTTAATGTTCAAGTCATTAAAGACTACAACACGGGGTATAACCTCTTTAAGGCGGGTAAGCTGGACTATGCGCCATTATCACCGGCGCAAATTAAAGCCACTAAGAATAACCCTAACCTGAAGAAGTTGGCCGGTGCGCGTGGGCAATGGCTTGAATTGAATCGTTCTAAGGTTAAGGCATTTAAGAATAAAAAGATTCGGTTAGCGATTACACATGCAATTAATCGAAAGAATTTGGTCAATAAGGTTTTGACGGGTTCTGCTGTGGCCGCGAAAACGTATACACCACTTGGCTTGTCGATCGATCCAAATACAGGTAAGGATTTCGCAAAGAGTAACGTTACTGGTAATATCAAGTATAATGCCAAGCTAGCAAAGACAGAATGGCAGCAAGGACTGAAAGAAGTTGGCATTAAGACATTGAAGTTAACTATTTTGGGGGATGATACGGATGACGCTAAAAACGTTGCCCAATTCATTCAAGCCCAGTTGCAAGACACTTTACCCGGCTTGACGATTGATGTGAAATCAGTGCCAAAACAAACGCGCAGTGATTTACAGACTAAGGGTGATTTCGATATTGCCTTGACCGGTTGGGGTGCGGACTTTAACGACCCAATTAATTTCTTGCAATTGAAGATTACGGGTAGTGACTTTAACACTGGTAAGTGGTCAAATAAGACGTTTGATAAGTATATTAAGCTGTCTAATACGACTGATGTCACAAATCCAAAGCAACGCTTCAAGGATTTAGGCAAGGCTGAGCGGATCATCCAAGAAGATGTTGGTGTGGTTCCCCTGGATAACGCAGCGGCCACGGTTTTGTGGCGTCAGAGTGTTAAGGGTGCCATTATTGCATCGAATGGTAATGAATTGAAGGAAGCCTATAAGCTGGCTAAATAAAATAAAAGAGCGCGTCATCCAGATCTGGGTGACGCGCTCTTTTTGGTTAGTAACTTACTGCAGCAGGCGCTTCAAGTAAGCTTTTATTAGGTGTTTCAGTGCAGTTCAAAATTGGGTCTTGTCGGCATCTGTATGTTGTTTAGCGGGATCAGAGCCACTCAGTGCATCTAAGACAGCAACGTCTTCAGGCGCAAGTTCGAAGTCAAATAGCTCAGTATTTGCAATGATACGTTCTTTGTGAGTTGACTTGGGTAGTGGCAAGAAACCGTGTTGTAATGACCAACGCAGCGTCACTTGAGCTGTAGATTTGTTGTACTTGGCAGCGATGGCTTCGATTTCAGGGACTGCCAATAAGCTACCAGTACCAAGGGGCGAATAAGCCTCAGTCAGTGTATTGTGGGCGTTGTTAAATGCCACGGCATCTTCTTCTAGGTCGGCCGGGTTAACATATAGTTGATTAACCATAGGCACAACTTTAGCGGTCTTCAGTAATGCTTCAAAGTGATGTGGCTGGAAGTTTGAAATACCAATCGCCCGAATTTTGCCGGCTGCATAGGCTTCTTCCATAGCGCGCCATGTTTCCGCATTTGCTTTTTCCCAGTCATGGCGGAATTGTAAGGGATTTGGCCAGTGAATGAGGTACAAATCTAGGTAATCTAGTTGTAGACGTGCCAAACTATCTTCGAGGGCTTGCTTCGCTTTGTCGTAAGTGTGTTCAGTATTCCAAAGTTTTGAAGTGACAAACAAATCCTGACGAGCGATATTGGCGTCCTTGATGGCGCGACCGATTGATTCTTCGTTACCATAAATGGCAGCAGTATCGATGTGCCGGTAGCCGGCGGCCAGCGCATCCAGGGTGCTCTGATAAGCAACGTCGCCATCAGGAGTTTGCCAGGTACCAAACCCAACGACTGGAATCTCGACACCGTTTGCCAGTGTATACGTATCAGTTAAAGATGAAATTCCCATGTAAAGCCTCCTTGAGGATATAATTCACTCTGATTGTTGTAGCCAATTAGGACGGGTATGCAAATGCGTCTACATTATGCCAAGATTGGCCGTCTTTTTACTTGTACTCTAATTATACGGCAAATATCATAATTTTCACGTTCCACTAGATTGAATTGTGGTATAGTTTGTCTTGAAATGTTTGTCCAAAGGAGTCAACAGATGGCTAAAATTACAACTGAAGAAATCTTTGTGGCAGCGCATACCGTTTTGCGCGAAAAAGGCTTTGAAAAAGTTAGACTGGCCGATGTTGCTCGCCAACTTGGTATTAGTCATGCCGCGTTATATAAACATTTTGCTAGTAAGGATGATTTATTCGATTCGATGATACGGCAATGGTTGGATGAGGTTGATAATCCAGTCTTAGAAGATGCCATACGGGCGCCCAAACAAGAACGGGTGGTCGCACTCCATGACTGGTTACATGCCTTGGTATATGCTCGCCAAGAAGCATTTTCAGCCGATCCGGAGATGATGGCGTACTATGAGGAAATGTTAGCCAAACAAAACGATTTGTTGAACCCGAGATTACGTCTATTTGCGGCATCGGTTGAAAAAATTATGGGCTGGGATACCTTTAAGCATCAACGTGGCTTGACCATTATGTTGGCATTTACGTACTTCTACCACCCGTTTTTTGCTGATAAATGGGATGATAATCTTTTCCAAACGCTCTATGAATCTACATGGTTGGAGATGTTACCAATTATTCAACAGAACTTGGATTTGGATGTTAAAAAGGATGATTAATCATCCTGGCAACGCTAAGGTAGCTAAATGAAAGGCGGTGCTGCGACCATATCGGTCGCAGCACCGCCTTTTTAGTGATTTACTTTTTGACATATTTCAACGTCAGCGTCACATTATGGGTCACCTTAATGGCAGTTGTTTTTGGGGATGTATAGCCTTTGATTGCGGGCACACTTGGCTGATAAGTTTTGTTATAAGTGACTTGTTGCTTAATGGCCGTCTTGATAGTTTTGCCAGTTTTGGCATTAACGTATTTAACAGTAACGAGATACTTTTTTGGCGTGTACTTAAGCGTCAACGTAGTGTTCTTTGTCATGTTATTCGTTGTTGCATTGGGTGCTGTATAACCTGAAATCGTCGCTATTGGCGTTTTGAAGGGTGTTTGGTAATACGCCGTTGAGGTCGTTGTTTTCTTAATCATTTTACCCGTTTGACTGTCAATATACTTCAAAGTGATTTGATAGGCTTTGGGTACATATTTGACGGTGCGGGTAATATTTTTATTAGCGGCGGTGAAGGTCGATGCAGTGGGTGCAGTATAGTTTTTGATAGCTGGTAATGGTGTTTTGATATTTTGTTGCCCTGCATAATATTTGCTAGTTGTTGTCTTCAAGGTTTTACCAGTTTTGGCATTAACATACTTATAAGTGGTGGTATAAGTGTTTGGCGTGTACTTGACCGTATACGTTTTAGTTTGGGCAGGGGCACTAAGCGTATTTGACGTAGATGTGGCATAGCCCGCGATAGTTGGGAGCGTGATCACTTGACCAGCTAAATATGATTTGGTCGTGGTTGAAAGTACGGCATTTGTTTTCGCGTTGACCATTTTAATTGTAATCGGATAGGTTTTTTTAGCTGCCGTGAAGAGCCCATAATCAATTGAGGCATCAAATACCGCGGTGACACCGCCTTGATCATTATCGGCAGCTTGATAAATCTTTGGGAATTCAACTTTTGAGCTCCATTGCCACATGCCATATTGTTGGTGTAAGAGATTGGAACTTGAAGGAGTCGTTGGATACTCAGCGATCCAAACCCGCTTGTTGCCAATGAAGTAGAAATTTAGATCATTTTCTGAAACATAATTTGAACCAGTATAAATGGCTTGGTTTGTGTAGCCTAGCTTGTTGAGTGTTTCATAATAAACCGTTGCTAAGCTAGTGACTGTGTCAGTCTTATTCGTTAAGGCAGTGGTGTCAACATCTTCTAGGTCATTGATTAATAATGTGGATTTTGCAAGGCCCAGGTTAGCCACTTCTTTTGCAAACTTGGTGGCTTCAGCAATGGCTTCTTGCTTGGTAGCGTAATGCGTATAATCATAAACGCCGACCGTCATACCAGCAGCACGCGCATTGATGATTTGCTTGCTGGCAAGTGGGTTTACATAAGTTTGTCCTTCTGTCAGTTTCACAATAACTTTGCTAACACCGTAATTTTTCATGATGGTAAAATTACTCTCGGTGACAGAACCGTTGTGTGAAGAAAGATCGACGACATCGGTTCGGGGTAAGCCACTGGTACCAGCCGTTTTTACGTCAGCAGTGTTAGAAGAGTAAATGGTATAGGGAAGCGCAGATAGGATTAAAAGAGTCATTAATCCTAAAAATATTTGAATGAATTTTTTGGTCAATGCACGTGCCCCCTACTCAATCGATGTTCAGATAAAATCATTATAGTTGATAGACATTTGCTGAGGCTTAAATAAACATAAAAAACGGTCACCAGTGGGTGACCGTTTAATAACTAGTAACCTTTTGTAAGATCGACAGCGTTTTTTACTAATGTTTGATTAGTGATAAACGTGGGTGCATTGGCAAAGAAGATATCGAATAAATCTGTTTTACCAAAACGACGCCCCTTATTTGCATGCTCACCCCAACTCGTGTGTTGGGTTAGGATGACATTTTCAAAGGTCCAGAGGGCATTATCATCGGGCAATGGTTCTGGTGAGGTCACATCGAGACCAGCAAAGCGCACCTGACCATCTTGCAAAGCGGTAATTAAATCTCTTTGCGCAACCGTTGAACCACGGCCGACATTGATAAAAGCAAAGAGCGGTTGTGCAGTGAAGAAAGCATCGTCGAAGTAGTGACGCGTCTCATCAGTGCCAGGTAATGTGTTGATGACTACGTCGATCTTATGTTTGGCGAGCGCATCTGGGGCGTCATCAATTTTGTAATTGGCCATAAACTCAGGGCTAGTACGACCAGAGCGGCTAATGCCGATGACATCGGCACCAAAAGCGTTGAGGTAGGTCGCAACTTGTTTACCAATATTACCAGTTCCAAAAACGGCAATATGCAATTCATCAATCAAGTATTGATCAGTTTGCTCATTCCAGGTATGGATGTGTTCATAGGTATTGAGGGCTCGAGCAAAACTAAGTAAGAAAGCCATCACAGTTTGCGCAATTGGTTTGGCTTTAACACCGCTTGCGTTAGTAACTTGAACGCCAGCTGCTTGCAACTCCTTCAATGGTAGATAATTAACGCCAGCTGAAACGACTTGCAGCCACTTCAGTTTGTGATTTGGCAATTCAAGGATGTGCAGTAGAATGTCGTTCAAAAACTCATCGACACCGTAGATGATATCAATATCAACGAGTTCAGCATCAGAGAGATCGCGGATGGCTGCATGAATGACCTCGTAACCGGCACTATTTAGAGCCATTATTTGTTCTTCTGGCAGCTTAGTTAATGTAAGTATTTTCATACCGTCATTTTACGACATTTAAACAATATTTGCATTAAAAATGCGAACGGCATCGTATAACCATTCGCATCATATCATTTATTTTTTGAGTAAGGCTTTGGTAATAAAGTAGGATGCAGCAGCTACTAACAGACCAAAGAGACCAAAGAGGAGCAAGGCTGGCTCGGCTTGCGTTAACAACCAAACACTAAGGACGACAGCAATCATTGGAATCACTGGACCAAGAGGGAGCTTAATTGAAGCAGCAGGTCCTTTTTTACTTAATTGAAAATAGATTACGGCCAAAATAGTTGGAATATATTGCGCGAAACGTGCCACAACAGATAGTTGGGCTAGGGTTTCAAACTGACCAGAAAGCGTCAGTAGTAACGTCAATATACTTGTGATAATAATGGCCCGAGCGGGAACCCCGTTATGATTTAAAGTTGCTAATGGCTTTGGTAGGGCACCTTGTTGCGCCATTGATTGGCCAGAACGTGGTGACTCGAATGAAGCGTGAATCACAATACCCAGCATCGATATAATTGAACCAGCCGCAATTAAGCTCATGCCCAGGTTACCAGCAATCTTACCAAAGGCGACCTGCAATGGTGCCTGTTGGCCGATCAGATCCTGACCTAAAATACTATTCGTAATTGTGATAATTGAGACATAAATAATGGCAACAATCACGATAGCACTAATCAAAGCCCGCGGTAAGTTCTTAGCAGGGTTACGATAATCTTCCGCCGCAATGGTCATGGTTTCAAAACCAGTAAATGCATAAAGGAGGGTGACAGCAGCGGTACCAAAGTGTGCCACTGTGGTATGTGCTGGTACGAGAGGGGTGAGGTTATCTGTGTTAAAGAAGAAAATACCAATCGCGATGAACAAAATCAGTGGGATTAGCTTGGCAATGGTGGCGATGCTATTAGCCACCTTAACAAACTGCACACCAGCTAAATTTAGAATGGTTAACGCAACAATCAAAATAACCGGAATTAATTTTTGCCAAAGGGCTGATCCTAACACGGGAAACGTTACACCCAAGACAGTGCTTAAGCCGGCAACCATAGCTGACCAAGCAATAATACGAATGACATAGGTCATAAAGCCAACCAGGTAACCCGGGAATTCACCAAAGGCTGACTTGGTGTATAGGAAAGCGCCACCGTTTTCATGGAAACGTGAGCTGGCTTCGGCAAATGAAAGGGCAATCGTTAAAACCAATAAGGCGTCTAAAATAGCGACTAAAATACCGGCATTACCGACTAGTTGATAAACTTGGCCCGGTAGCAGAAAAATTCCGGTACCGATAATTCCGTTAATTCCAAATAGAATCAACGCGAATAAACCAAATTTGTGTTTTTCAACCGTTGAATTATGCATAACAAATCCTCCTTGATGGTTTCTATAAAAACCATGAGTAAATAGCATAACACCAGCGTTCAACCTTTTCAAATATTAGGCCAAGGTGTGGACTCATCAAGTTTATTGCACAGTGAACAATCTCGACATATCCAGGCGCAAAAGTTGATATAATAGATGAAAAGTAATTGTATCGGAGGAGGAAGCGATGGCTACAGCAGGAACAGGACGATTAAAAACACGTAAGATGAAAACCGCTGCAGGGATGTATGCTTTTGCTCGCGAGCATAAAGTGGCTGGGTGGCCATTATTATGGAAACCCATGGCTTGGATTGCCAAGAAACATTTTCATAATATTGAAGCATCGTTAGCTGATGAGGAAACAGTTGTGGTCGCCTTTCTATCAAAGATGCGTGGCTTGACCGAGGAAGGTGCACCGAAGGGACGTGCCAAGTGGTATGCCTTTGCTTTGGGTGACTCTGGAACTTTGTACTATGCGCGCTGGCGTCCTTTTCATCTGGATTCATTGCGGATGAGCTTAGATCAGGTTAACACCATTAATCCTGATACAGGTCTCATCAAGGGCAAACTCGAAATTCAAACCATGCAAGGCACGCAGGATATTACGATGGAGTGGTTTGCCCCACAAGTGCGGCGGGTGTATGATTTTTTGAATAATGAAAAGCATACTTATGATAAGTTGAGGCATCAGGTTGATTTGGACGATTAGGGATACTGAAAAATAAATCAAAAAAATGTTGCAATCTCATTCTGTAGATGGTATGATATTATCTGTTGTTGAGTTGCAACATGTTGGACAGTTAGCTCAGTTGGTAGAGCAACGGACTCTTAATCCGTGGGTCCAGGGTTCGAGCCCCTGACTGTCCACTACGTAAAACACCTGGCTTTGTGTCAGGTGTTTTTTTGTGCCAGCAAGTGGTTTGGAAATAAGTTATACTAAAAGTAAATATCCTTGAAAGTGTGGACATCATTATGAAAAAACTCACGCAGCAGCCAATCTTGTATTGGACATTGGAATTGCTGGCGTTAGCTTTATTGATCTTAATAGTGGCACAGTTAAAATTCATCCTTGAGCCAATCGGGCAGTTCATCGGTGCAGTGTTTCTTCCGATTGTTATTTCGGGATTTCTGTACTATCTTTTGAATCCAATTGTGACCTTATTGGAGAAGGTACCACTGACTAAGACAAAAAAGTTGTCACGAACGATTGCGATTACTATTGTTATGGTTATTTCGCTATTTTTATTGGTCGTTGGGGGTATTAATTTAGTCCCTCGTGTGGTCACACAGTTAGTGAATGTTGTTTCAGCTATTCCGGACGTAATTAAAGAAGCCCAGAAATTTATTCAAACAACGGCCGATACACCACTATTTAAGCAATTAGATGCGCACATCGATACCACTTCATGGCAATCAAAATTTGAAAAGTTCGCCGAATCATTCCTATCGGGCACGGCCAATGGCATGAGTTCATTAATTGCGGCAGTAATGAATATCACCGTCACATCAATTACGGTGCCAGTGATGACAATTTACATGCTAGCCGATGGTAAGCGGCTCGTACCATTCTTGCAACGAGTCTTTCCAAAATTAAAGCAAGACCGTGTGGGTGATATTTTTGGCCGGTTGAATGATACGATTTCGCATTATATTACTGGTCAAGTCATTGAAATGATTTTCGTAGGCGTTTTCACCACCGTAGGTTATTTCTTGATTGGTGAAAAATATGCTCTCTTGTTGGGAGTTGTAGCCGGAATTGCGAATATTATTCCATATGTCGGTCCCTATATTGGGATTGTCCCTGCGATTATGGTTGCGCTGACGCAATCAACCTGGCAAGTTGTCTGGGTCGTTGTAGTGGTGCTGATTGTACAACAAATCGATGGTAATCTGTTGTATCCTCGAATTATCGGAGCGACATTAAACATTCACCCAATGACGATTATTGTGATTTTGTTAGCCGCTGGTAATATTGCTGGTATTCCGGGTATGATTCTAGCTATTCCACTGTATGCGGTTGTCAGGACCTTGGTGGTATATGCTTGGGAATTGTTCCATTTGAGCGATCTTGAAGAGCTTGAATCCTAAAGAAAAAGCGTTAAGTCACTGTTTTAATACAGTGGCTTAGCGCTTTTTTAGTTCAATTATGCCCAGTCCCCATTACGGAAAACAGGGACTACAGTACCATCGTACTTGATACCGTCAATATCCATATCAGCAGAACCCATCATAAAGTCGACGTGCACATTTGAAATATTTTGTCCCTTAGCTTGGCGTGCTTCGGCAGACATTGATGTACCGTTATTGATGTTAAATGGATAAGCAGCACCAATTGCCAAGTGATCAGATGCATTTTCATCAATTAAAGTGGTGTAGAAGACAATCCCTGATTGTGAAATGGGTGAGGGATCGGGTACTAATGATACTTCACCCAGTGAATGTGATCCTTCATCAGTTTCAATCAAATGTTTTAAGACATCTTCGCCAGTTGATGCCGAAGCTTCAACAATTTTACCATTTTCAAAAGTGAGCTTGATATCGTTAATCAGGACACCCCCATATGACAAAGGTTTAGTGGCGGTCACCGTACCATGAATGTTACGCGCATCAGGTGAAGTGAACACTTCTTCAGTGGGCATGTTGGCGACAAAGTAGTTGCCTTGCTTATCAGTTGAGTCAGCACCTTCCCAGTGATGATCTTCTGCTAAACCAACAGTCAAGTGCGTACGAGGGGAAGTGTAGCGTAATTCCTTGAAGTTATTTTCGTTCAGCCAAGTAGCTTTTTCGGTTAACTTAGCAATATGGGCATCCCAGTCAGCTTCGACGTCATTAGTGACCCCAATCCGAGTAATCTTGAAAATTTCTGACCAAAGACGGTCCGTCGCGGCCTCTCCCTGCAATTCTGGGAAGACCTTTTCAGCCCATGCTTGGCTCGCGGCTGAGACAACTACCCAAGACAAGTCATTATTCATGGTAGCTTCCATGATTGGTTTCTTGGCGCGTGCAGCTGCTTTGGCATAGGTGGCAACCGTGTCTGGATTAACACTACCAAGTGCGTCAGGATCAGCTGAGACGACGCTAATACGTGAAGTGTTACGTCCTACCAAATATTCTGCCCGCACGGTTTCCCAAATAGGGACAGTGGCAATAGTTGTTTCATCAGCATGATTCAAAAACTCTTTTTGGAGATATGAATCCTTCCATTCAACATCGACCTTGTTGGCCCCCTTAGCGTAAGCGGCAGCGATCAAGGCATGTGTCAAAGGCACCTGGTCGATTTCAGCATAAATCAGCACATCTTGGCCTTTTTGTACGTTAATTCCCTTGGTGATAATGACATCAGCGTATTTCGCTAGCAGTGTATCAAAGTTTGCAATCGTCATGAGTTGCCTCCGTTTTTAATAGTTATTTCATTTTACACTAATGTTTAAGGCTGCGACAAGGAATAGGCAACCTAAAAAAGCTGAACGATGTTTTTAACCGTTCAGCTTTAAAAGGAGTTATTCAAAAATTGTTTCAGCAATATGCTCCGCATCAACGAGGTTTTTATCACGGACACCGGGGCGAGGGGCAAAGGTCGTAAACCATGACCAACCTTCAGTAGGGACACCCCAAATGTACAAACCAGCAACTTCCTTATCCGCTTTATTAACAACGGTTAATGTGGCTTTATTCATGCGAATACCGCCAACCGTGTATGTTGAACCATCAGCCTTTTGGTAGCTTTGATCAGAGAAAATATCACGGTCGCGTAAATTAGCAATCAAAGGATTGATTGATTCGGCGAGCGATATACTATGCAAGCGGGCTTCCACGAGATTTTGCGCGTGCCATTCATGTCCGAAGGCATCAGTCGCCACAAAGCCCTCTTCGGTGGCAACGACTTTGATGCCTGGGCCGGTAATCGTTAGAATACCAGCTTTAATTAGGGCGCGCATTTGCTCAATCCGCAAGATCGGTGGGCCAACGGAAATAATACTGTTGAAGGGGTTGAATTTAGCTAAGAACTGAGCGTATTCATCCCCATCTAGGTAGCCCGCATCTAGATAATGCCGAATGACAGGACGCACGTCACGTAGCATATCAAAGGCACCTGCATAGGGTGCGTCCACGTTGCCTTTCAAAGCATCATTAATATCCCAAGTTAGGTACTTAACCATGAATTCGTTGTAGTCTACCGCTTCAGCTGATTCGCCAAGGGGGTTCAAGATGCGATCCCAGTTCATGATGTATTCGTCAGGCACCCCCCATTCACGAGCGGTGGCATTTAAGTTGGCTGAATGGCGGAGTGCTTCTAAGAATTCAGCGGCATTAAATGGCCAGGTTAAGCCAAAGTCGGAGATCACGTTTTGATAGTGCTTGTAGTTCATTTCTTTTTCAATCAGGTTGAAGAAGAAATCATAAGTTACCTTGCCATTATTTTCGCGTGCAAAACGATCGATATTCCCGGCAGTAAAGAAAATAGGCCGGTGACTTTCAGCATCCTTTTTCTGATTCAGGCCACGCGCATGCATTGGTAAACCTTTGCGTGAGCCGGCTATCATTTTAGGCTCTTTACCTGATGGAACATAGTACAATTCACCAGCACGATCACGTGCAAAGTGACCACCACGGCCGACAGTTAGCTTGGCAATGTAATCAAAAAAATTCAAACCTAGGCCACGCAGAATCACGGGTTCGTTATCTGGTACCGTGTCTAAACGGGCTTCGGCTGGATGCCCAGCGGGGACATAGGTAAGCCCAGTGTGTTGGGCGGTAAAATCCGCGAATCTTTGCTCTTCATTTGTGTTAGCTTCATCAGCATTTCCTAAGGCCATCACAACTTGTTCGGCATCAACTGTTGAACCATCTTCCAACAAAACTTTGAACATATGGGGCGCGGTTTGTTGCACATCTATCACCGCTTTACGGAGGTAGGCAAATTGTACATTTTTGGGACGATAATTACCCAAATTTTCATAGAACCATTGTGCATAAACCCCAAACAAGGCACGTGAAGTGAAACGATTAGGGTTGATGCGGGCAATTTCATCAAGGAAAATGGCGGCGTTTTTAAAATTATGGGACTGAATGAACTCCGGTCCAACTGTGATGGCCCACTCATAGAAAGTTGGCCCAAAGACACCCGTCGCTGATTTAGCGACAGAGGGGTCAGTAAACAGGGTGAGTTGTTGGGTGACGGTGTTCATTAAAAAAGTAGGATCCTGATCGGGATTCCAAACTCGACCACCAATCGGAAATGGATCAAATAGCGTGATCGTGGTTTCTTCATCGGTACGTTGAGCATGTGCTAGTAGGCGCTCAAGCAATGATAGATTGCGCGGTCCAGCACCAACAAGTACGATATTCATAACTAATTCTCCTCAATTCCTACTTTAAAGTCGGCGATTTCTTCGGGGGAGTATATACCAATATCTTTGATATATATTGAGCCAGCACGTTTAGTACCTTCACCCTGAAGTAGACCAGTCTTAGCATAAGCGAATGTGACGGTCGCAGTCGCACGAATAGCTGATCCGAGAATAGCACCAGTTGTTGCGTCTAATCCAGACGGTACATCAACTGAGACCACGGGGATGTTAGCAGCGTTGACCCGCTTGATGATCTCGCCTAACTTTACTGGGACAGGCTTTGAGAGCCCAATTCCAAATAGCGCATCGACAATCACCGTGTAATTCCGGAAATCTTTGACACGGTGAATGATTGGCAAACCATAGTTGCGGGCAATCGTCAGCTGTTGTTTGGTATTAACGGTGGCGCGATTTTCATCACCCAGGACCAACAAATCAACTTTGACCCCCTTTTGGGCCAGTAAGCGCGCAATAGCAATCCCGTCACCACCGTTATTACCTAGACCAGCCATGACTAATACGTTGGTCAAATCAAACTTGCCAGCACCGAGGACTTCTGTGACGGAAATAGCGGCACGCTCCATCAAGACGAGTGATGGGACCCCAATTTCTTCGATGGTGTAATGATCATATTGTTGCATTTCTTGAGCGGTTACTGCATCAACCATGAGTAACCTCCTTTAATTTAAATTTTAGGGGCGATTCACCAAAGAATCACCATATATACTGACTATCAATGTCAAAGACGTACAAAGTACATTATAAACCACCCTATCCTAAAATAGGGTGTTGCGGTGTCAAAATCTTTTACCCGACACAATTGGATGAAGGGGGTTAGAATGTTCGCAATTAAGTTAAAGGAAGCGTTTGCATTTTTACTTTTTGTAAAGATTGGGTATTTTAGGCCATTCTAAAGCCATTTTTAAGAAATTTCGTTATATAATTACACTCGTTATTAATTGAAAAGAGAACGCATTGATTCAGATTAACTGAACCAATGAATGCTATCTCGAAATAGAAGGAGCAATTTTTATGCGTAAGTATTTTGCTGAGTTCTTTGGTACCTTAATGTTGGTTGCCATCGGAACAGGTGTTGCCGCCTTTGGTGGTACTTCATATGGTACCTGGCCAATCGCTGCTGCCTTTGGGTTGACTGTGGTTGCTGGGGCGTATGCCTTTGGTTCATATTCAGGTGCTCACTTTAATCCAGCCGTTTCTTTGGGTGCTGCGATTAATGGTCGAATCACTTGGACTGAATTTGCTGGTTACGTGGGAGCCCAAGTTGTTGGTGCTTTTGTTGGAACTGGTATCGTTGCTGCGATTGAATCAATGTATGGGTTGACGAAGGCGCAAGTCGCGCAAGTCGGATTTGGACAAACAAACTTCTCATCACCAATGAACATCTGGAGCGCAACATTTATCGAATTTGTTTTGACGTTCTTGTTTGTCTTGGTTATCTTGGTTTTGACTCGTAAGGGTAACGAAGCCCAAGCTAACGTAGCACCATTGGCAATTGGACTAACTTTGGTCGTTTTGATCTTGTTGGGTATCACCTTTACTGGTGCTAGCTTGAACCCTGCCCGTTCATTAGCACCTGCTGTTGCATTGGCTTTGGCTGGTACAACAACTGCTTTGTCAAACATTGCAGCTTACATCATCGGACCTTTGGCCGGTGCTGCCGTCGCCGCTGTTGTTGCAAAGTTTGCTTTTGGAACTGAAGAAGAAGCTTAATCAATTAAAAACGCAGAACAGTAATGTTCTGCGTTTTTTTGACTATATTTTTCTGAACAACAGGTAGACAATATAAAATATAGATATGAATTAAGACGGAGGGCACAATGATGCAAGCAATTCAATTAGCAAGTTTTGGGGATGTCAATGAATTAAACGGAGTGACAGTGGATCAACCACAACTACTTAAAAAGCAGGTATTGGTACGTAATTTTGCGACGGCGATTGAACCATACGATGTGAAGTTTGTGCAGGGATTAATGGGTGAGGCCGATCGCTTGCCATTGATCCCAGGATCAAGTGTGGTTGGTGAAATCGTGGCCATTGGTTCAGAGGTGACGGCTTATCACGTTGGTCAACGGGTGGCCGCCACGCGCCATCATCAAACTTATGCTGAATTTGTGCCGGTTGGGCAATCAGCTATTGCGGTGGTTCCAGAATCAGTTTCTGATGCGACTGCGGTGGCGGCAGCCTTAGCTGGTAATGCAGCCTATGAGTTAATTCATACCGTGATGGCTGTTGCCAGTGAAGATCGAGTATTAATCTTAGGTGCTGGTGGTCAAGTCGGCTCTGTGGCCGTCCAAGTGGCTTTAGCAACTGGTGCTGAAGTGGTCGCGATCGCGGGTCCAAAAGCTGCTGACCGTTTGCATAGCTATGGTGATTTGCAAGTCTTTGATTATCATACTGATTTTGTGGGTGCGATTGGTCAATTTGACAAAGTTTTGGATACGGTTGGCGGCGCAACGGTCGCGCAGTTGCGGGATAATTTGACAGATGATGGTCATATTTGGTCATTAGTTGGTGGTGTAGCTGATGGTGTATTTACTCCTGAACAATTTGAAATGGCTTTTGCAAAGGGGAAAGGCGACACGTTGACCGCGTTACTAGATTTAATTGTCGCTGGCAAAGTGGTGTTGGAAGTTGGGGCAACCCAACCATTCAACGTTGAAAACCTGCGCCGTTTGCATCAAGCTGCGCGGCAACATTCATTGTCAGGTAAACAAGTGTTGACGTTTGAGCACTAATTATATTCAAGGTATACTTATTACTAGAGGGACTGAGATGTTATTTACAGAACGTGATTATTATCAAGATGTGATTGATTTATTGGCCAACCGGGGCGTTGATCTAGAAGATATTGCCATTTTAGTGCAAGACGGTCAAAAGGATCACATTGCTGACATGCCAATTGAAATGGCTTTGTCGAGCGTGCAGCATGTTTTACATAAAACCGAAGTGCAAGATGCCATTATGACGGGATTAGCGATTGATGATTTGGCCGAAGCCAACTTATTGCCTGAACCGTTGGCTAGTCGCATTGCGTCAGATCATGCAACCTATGGGATTGATGAGCAACTGGTCATGTCGATTTTAGGCGTTTATGGCACGATCTCGTGGACTAACTTCGGGTTCTTAGATCGGACTAAGCCAGGCATTGTCGGTCGTTTAAATCAAGAACAACATGCTGGTGGTCGGGTCAATACGTTTATTGACGATATTGTCGCAGCCGTTGCGGCGGCCGCGGAAGCACGGATTGCCCATGATTAATGCATGTGGATATTAGTTAGCGAGAAGGCAGTGCTGCGGCATGCATTCTCGCTATTTTTAGGCTAAATGCTTGAAAAATTTTCAGTTTTTGCAAATAAATGATGAATCAATGACTAAGAGGCTTGCAAAACATCCTAATTTTTTATACAATAAGTTCATTATTTTTTAATATTAATCAAAAACGAGTTGATATTAAAGCATTTGTTATTTTATCTATTTAGTGGTTAATCAAGCAGTTGATTAACTGTCTTGTCGCGCAGAAAGAAAGAGAGATTGGTTTATGGGCATGTTTGCAAAGTTCGGCCGTAAAGAAGATCCGCAAAATTACGCGGATAAGGATGGACATCTGGTTCCAGTCCTTGGCACTCGTGAAATGATTGCAATGGGTGTTGGAACAATTGTTGGGGCTGGTATCTTTACGATGCCAGGGATCGTGGCCGCAGATTATGCTGGCCCGGCTGTAACTTTGTCATTCGTTGTGGCGGCCGTAGTAGCTGGGCTAGCCGCATTGGCATATTCAGAATTTGCGTCAGCACTACCCTTCGCCGGTTCGATTTATTCTTGGGCCAATGTCGTGTTTGGCGAATTTTGGGGTTGGATTTCAGGTTGGGCCATTTTGGCAGAATACTTGATTGCTTTGGCACTGGTTGCATCCTCTTGGTCAGCATATTTCCAAGGATTCGTTGAGCGAATTGGTATTGATATCCCAACATTTATGAGTGGGGCATACAATGCTCAAGCTGGGACTTACTTTGATTTCTTTGGCGCAGTAGCGTTGATCTTAGTGGCCTTGTTGGTGCGTAATGGTGTTAAGGGAGCGGCCCGTGTCGAGAGTGTCCTGGTGGTTTTGAAGATTGCCGTGATCCTATTGTTCATCGTCGTTGGTGCAACAGCAATCCGTGTCAATAACTGGACACCATTTATTCCTGCTCATCAAGCTGGCACTTCATTTGGTGGTTTGAGTGGTGTTTGGGCTGGTGCCGCACAAGTCTTCTTTGCTTACCTTGGATTTGATATGATTGCCGCGAACTCGGCTGAAGCTAAGAATCCACAAAAGACCATGCCACGCTCAATTGTTGGTTCATTGGGAATTGCGACTGTCCTTTACGTGTTGGTTTCTGCTGTGTTGGTTGGTATGTTCCACTACACGCAATACAAGAACAACGCGGAGGCAGCTGCGTGGGCCTTAGCTAAGTCAGGCCATGTTTTCACAGCGAACATGTTGTCAATCGTTGCCCTTGTGGGAATGTTTACTGGTTTGATCGCCTTGATGTTGGGTGGTTCACGGTTGATCTACGCCTTTGGTCGTGATGGTATGGTGCCTAAGACACTTGGTAAGTTGGATGAACGTGGTTTGCCAAACAATGCCGTCTTGTGGGTAACTCTTGCGGCGATTGTCTTGGGATCAATTTTTCCCGTTGGTATGTTGGCTAACTTGGTTTCCTCAGGAACATTAATTGCCTTTATCTTCGCAGCGGTTGGTATCTTAGTGCTACGCCGGCGTAAGGATATTGATCATAGTGGCTTTTTGATGCCATTGTATCCAGTTTTGCCACTGGTTTCAGCTGGTGCTTCATTATTCTTGTTGGCTGAGTTGAACATCGATGCTAAGCTAGTTACTTTGGGTTGGGTGATCTTTGGTGCGATTATCTACATGCTATATGGCGTACGTCACAGTACTAAAAATGAAAATTAATTTTAATGCGAAAACGCGCTTCACAAATTTGTGGGCGCGTTTTTTTTACTAGTATTTTAGGGTTAAAAATTAGATAATGGAACGATAAATTAGTTTACGAATGGGGAACGAAGATGAAGGACGTTTTAGTTTTAACAACGGGGGGGACCATCGCTTCGCAAACAACTGAAAATGGGTTAGCCCCAGGGCTAGCCGATGACGCTTTACTCACATATTTCGGCGAAGTGCCGGGTGTGACGCTTTCTTCAGAGGCAGTCATGTCCAAAGATTCAACCAATATGCAACCCGAAGATTGGCTTGATTTGGCGCGCCGGGTAAAAGCATACGAAGATGAATACGATGCATTTATCATTACACATGGTACGGATACGATGGGTTATACGGCCGCGGCCTTATCATATTTATTAATCGATGTAAAAAAACCAGTCATTTTAACAGGTTCGCAAGTGCCTGTTGAGGCTCAGGGCACTGATGCCGTGCGTAATTTGAATGACGCGCTCACCTATGCCAGTCAAACCGAATTACACGGGGTGTTTGTGGTCTTTGATGGCCGGGTGATGTTAGGAACCCGTACAGTGAAGACTAAAACAAAAAGTTATGATGCGTTTGAATCAATTAATTATCCATATCTAGCAAAAGTATCAAGTGGTAAGGTGCGCTTAGCAATCATCCCGCCTGAAGAACCTTTAGTTGGGATCACGCCACACTTGACGTTAGATACTAATATTTTTGTGTTAAAAGCTTTTCCGGGGATGCCAGTGGAAATATTCGACTACTTAGCAGAGAATGTGCATGCTTTGGTGATCGAAAGTTTTGGTAATGGTGGTCTGCCATTCCAAGGACGTAACTTATTACCAGGTATTAAAAAGTTGGTAGACCGGCAGATCCCAGTCATTATTACGACGCAAATTTTGGAAGAGGGTCAGGAAATCAATCTTTACGAGGTTGGCAAGCAAGTGGCCGATGCGGGCGGTATCACAGCCGGTGATATGAATACCGAAGCCATCGTGGCAAAATTGATGTGGATTTTGGCGGAGACCCGTGATTTTGAAACAATTAAGCGGTTGATGCACACACCAATTGCACATGATGTAGACTTTGTATAAGGAGACAACATGGCAGAATTAAAATTTGAAATTTTGGAATCATTTGGGGTTTTATCGACCAGTAAATCTGGTTGGACCAAAGAATTAAACTTCGTGCAATGGGGTGATAATCAACCTAATTTTGATTTGCGGACATGGTCACCTGATCATAAAAAGATGGGTAAGGGCATCACGTTAACGCATGAGGAAGTCGTGGCATTGACCCAGGTTTTAGCCAAAGTGTTAGCCCCGGAAGGTTCTAAAGTTGCTGCACCAGGGGCTGAGAATTTAGCAGCTTATGAAGTGGTTGATGAAGACGATTGGGTACCGGAAAAATCGTCTTTTAAACGCCTTAGCGACGTGTAAAGATAGTCTAATATAGTATTAACGATCTAATAGAATTGAGAGAAATAATGAATAAAACTCCAAAACGTGTCCAAGGCATTTTTGATGGTTTGGCACCTGATTATGACAAAATGAACGACATTATTAGTTTAGGGACGCACCGATCATGGCGCACCAAAACTATGCAGGCCATCACAGTGCCCAAGAATGGTCAAATTTTAGATGTGGCCGCTGGTACCGGTGATTGGACGATCGCGTTGGCTCAGGAATTGGATCAGGGGCATGTCACTGGGTTTGATTTAAGTGCAGAGATGTTGGCCGTCGCCCGAGAAAAGGTTGTCGCTGCCGGCGTTAGTTTCTGGGTGACGTTGACGCAAGGCAATGCGATGGCTTTGCCATACGAGGATAATACCTTTGACTTAGTGACCATTGGGTTTGGCCTACGTAATCTGCCTGATCCAGTCAAGGGTTTGGCAGAACTCTACCGGGTGTTAAAACCAGGTGGTGAATTAGTTGTGCTGGAGACATCACAGCCGGATAACCCAGTCATCAAGCCATTTTGGAAAATGTATTTCAAGGGTCTAATGCCAGTCATGGGTAAGGTTTTTGCGCATGATAAGTCCAGTTATGACTACCTTGAGCAAACAACCGAAGAGTTTATGACCTATCAAGAACTAGCAACCGTGATGCGGCAAACTGGTTTTGAAGGCGTTTCGTATGAGCGTTTTAATTTTGGTGCCGCCGCGGCACACTTTGGCCGTAAATAAAGCAATATAAAAAGCGAGCTCAGCACGGAGTTCGCTTTTTATGGCTATAATTGATTAATCATGGTTGTGATGGTACTAAAGCTAGTTTCTTGACCAGATTCAATTTCCAACGTGGTAACTTGCCAAGTTTGGAGGCGACGCCCGCGTTTGATGGGGGTGGCGATTGCTTGGATGGTGCCGTGGCTGACAGCCTTCAGATGATGGCTATGCACGTCCACACCGACAGCCACTTGGCTCGTATGATCTAAATCAACGTTAGCTGCAATACTAGCGGCCGTTTCGGCCAGGAGTGCATTGACACCACCGTGGACAATGCCATAGGGTTGCTTCACATTGTCGGTGATTTTGAGTTCAACAATGGTTTCAGCAGTGGTTGCTTTAATGGTTTTGATGTCGAGATATTCGAGTACGTTCATGATTTACCCTCTGATTTTTTAAAAGTATCCTAATTATACGGTATAATGATAGTAACAAGTAAAGAAATGGAGTTCGAGATGACTGTTGAATGGCAAACGATCAAAGAATACGAAGAGATTCTTTTCGAGAGTACTCGTGAAGGTAAGGTCGTTAAGATTACAATGAATGACCCTAAGACGCACAATGCTTTCACACCTGGCATGGTACAAGAGATGATTGATGCATTTAGTATCGCACGTGATGATGCTAAGGTGGGGGTCATCATCTTGACTGGAGCCGGTGATCTGGCATTCTCATCTGGTGGTAACCAAAAGGTTCGCGGTAATGGTGGTTATGTTGGTCGCGATGGTATTGCTCGTTTGAACGTTTTGGACTTGCAAAACTTGATGCAGCACGTCCCTAAGCCAATTATTGCGATGGTTAAGGGTTGGTCAATTGGTGGTGGTAACATCTTGCAATTGATGGCTGATTTGACAATTGCAGCGGACAACGCCAAGTTTGGTCAAACTGGTCCCAATGTTGGCTCATTTGATGCCGGCTTCGGGACTGGTTTGTTGGCTCGGACGATTGGCGCTAAGCGTGCCAAGGAAGTTTGGTTCATGACGGATGTGTATGATGCGCAAACGGCTTTGCAATGGGGCTGGGTCAACAAGGTTGTCCCATTAGCAGACATTGAGGATACCACATTGGCGTGGGCGGATACGATGTTACAAAAGAGTCCAACCGCGTTGCGTTTTATCAAGGCAGCAGCGAATGCCGCGGACAACGGCTTGGCCGGGTTACAACAATTGGCCGGCGATGCCACAATGTTGTACTACACAACGGATGAAGCAAAGGAAGGCCGCGATGCCTTTAAGGAAAAGCGTGAACCTGACTTTGATAGGTTCCCTAAGTTCCCATAACAAGTACTGAAAAAGAGGTTGTCATGCAACCTCTTTTATATTGGCAGAGTGGAGGTTTTTTAATGAAAAATTGGTTGTTACAACGAGTAGATTTGACACCGAATCGACTAGCGGTACGTTTTAACGCCCAAGAGTTAACCTTCAAGGAGTTAAATCAGCGGGTGCAAAAGTTAGTACGAAAATTGGGGGCACCACTAGCAGCGGAGCAACGCGTGGCCATTATCACTCCCAATAATCTAGACGGTTATTTACTGATCTTGGCCGTCCAACAACTGGGTAAGACGATTGTTTTCCTAAATCGCCGCCTGTCACAGCGCGAATTAGCCTATCAATTACAAGATGCCGCCATTCGGGTCCTTATTCAGGATGATGATTATGAGCTACGGTTTACTGGGATCTCACAATTAACATTTTCGGCGATTAAAGCCTTGCCTGAGCAAGCATGTCACGCAGTTGCGACATTTGATTTAGATGATGTGGCCACAATCATGTATACTTCAGGCACTACTGGCAATCCGAAAGGGGTGATGCAAACCTTTGGTAATCACTTTTATTCGGCCATCGGCTCAGCCTTGAATTTAGGTATGCTGCCCGGTGACGTCTGGATTGCTGCGGTCCCTTTGTTTCATATTTCGGGTTTTTCCATTATGACTAAATCGCTCATCTATGGGATGGGGGTTAGTTTGTATGACCATTTTGACGTTGATGCGATTAATACCGAGTTACAAAACGGTCAGGCAAGCACCATTTCAGTGGTGCCAGTCATGTTAAAAAATATGTTGGCGGCCTTACCAGCAAATACCACCTACCATCCCAACTTCCGGACAGTGTTGTTGGGTGGTGGTCCTACCGATATGCCAACGCTGGAACGGGCTAGTAAGTTGGGGGTTGCGATTGTTCAGTCCTATGGTATGACTGAAACGGCCTCCCAGGTGGTTGCTCTCGCAGGCGAAGATGCCGCCCGTAAATTAGGTTCAGTTGGTAAGCCATTGTTCCCTGTCGAAATTCGCGTGAAGACCGCAGCCGATGCTAAAACAGGGCGTGTGCAGGTTAAATCGCCAACCCTAACAGTGGGCTATCTCAACAACGAGGCCAAGTATCAGGCCGCCTTTGATGACGGATGGTTTGATACCGGTGACATGGGGTGGTTTGACGAAGAAGGTTACTTGTACATTCAGGGGCGTGAAGGCGATATGATTTCATCAGGTGGTGAGAATGTTTTTCCAGATGAGATTGAATCAGCGTATGCCGCCTTGCCCGAAATTGAAACAATCGCCGTGGCCGGTGTACCCGATGAAAAGTGGGGGGCCGTACCAGTGGCGTATATTAAGTTTGTCCCCGGTCAGTCCTTAACGCAGGCCACCTTACGTGCATTTGGGCGTCAGGAATTGGCCCATTTCAAAGTGCCGGCGAAATTTGTCACGGTCACCGATTTTCCAAGAACTGCTAGTGGTAAATTACAACGCCACTTATTAGCTGAGCAATCTTTTGAAATTATTCCATAAAAGGGTTTTAAATTTTGAAATTAGTTATATAATGATAGATAAATCTAGGAAAGGGGGTGATACGATTTGTTTAGATTAGAAAATCAGCAAATCGTGTCGCCCTTGTAAAGGAACAAGGGCGACACGATCTGTTCGGTAGCAATACCACGGTGAGGTCTGTGTGGATATTTATATTGAAGCACAGCTCGAGGGGCATTAGGCGGCGAACCTAATGCCTTTTCTTTTAGAAGAAAAAGATATGAACCTTAAATATTTAAGGTTCAGCTATTGTTCTCCTTTTATACTAACGTCATACAATCAAAGATGAAGAGGACACAAACATGGCAGAAAAGACAGTTAAAATTCTAGTAGTTGAAGATGATGTAGCTTTGAACAATACCGTTAAGGAAACCATTGGTAACTTAGGTGAGGTCACCCAAGTGTTTGATGGGGATGATGGTCTGTTTGAAATCGAATCAGGAATTTATGATGCTGTGATATTGGATGTCATGTTGCCTGGTCGTGATGGTTATTCAATCTTGAAAGACGCCAAGGAAAGTCAGCCTAATTTACCAGTCTTGATGTTGACGGCTAAGGGTGAATTACAAGATAAGATGAAAGGCTTTGAACTAGGAGCTGATGAATACATTACCAAACCATTCTACAAGGAAGAATTATTGGCACGTTTAAAGACATTGTTACGACATGCCGGTGTTTTAGGACAAGATGGTGCCTTAGAAGTTGGTAACGTCGCAGTGTACATTGATTCACACAAGGTCATGGTCGGTGACGAAGAAGTGAGCTTGCAAGGACGTGAGTTTGGGCTATTGGTTTATCTCATGCAGCACCATGGCCAAATTGTGACCAAGGAGCAAATTTTTGATCGTTTGTGGGGCTTTGACTCAGATACGTCATTGACGGTTGTCGAAGTGTATATGTCAAACTTGCGTAAGAATTTGCGTAATGCTGATGCCCAAATTGTCATCAAGACTTTGCGTAATGTGGGTTATACTTTGAACGCTGCCCCACAAGGTGAATAAATGAAGGATAAGATTTTGCAACCCATGCGGAATGTGATGGAAAAGATCACGCAGTCACGCGTTGGGCGTTGGCTTCATAAAATTAGAATGTCACTTTCAGCACAGACAAAGATGACTTTGTTGACGGTTGTTGGCTTTACAGTGGTATTTATCGGTATTGGTGTCGTCACTGTGACCCAGTTCCAGCGCATTATCTATGGGGACGCTGAACGACGGGTATCACAACCTTTTCAACCCAATCAAGGGGTCGTCAACGGGGTCGTTAGTGCTGACATTATTGATTACACAAGTAGTATTAAGAAAAAGATTGCGCTTCCTAAAGCAGACGTGTTTTATGTGAAATATTACGATGACACTTGGTATATGTTTAGACGACACGGTGATCAAGTATCCTATCAAAATGTGGAAGTTGAGCATCGTACCGTAGAACTGGTGACCAATCGCATGCTGTTGATTTTCTCATTGTCTGAAGTAGCCTTGTTGGCGATGGCGGTGGCTTTATCGCGTGCGAATATGGTACCGATTTTACGGTCATGGAAGCAACAGAAAACCTTCGTAGCTGACGCGGCACATGAATTTAAAACACCAATGACTGTTATTCAGAATAATTTGGAGCGTATGTTGGAGCATCCTAATGATACGGTAATGGATCAAGTTGAAAGTGTTGCAAATTCGTTGACTGAAGTCCGCCACTTGAATAACTTAACCGGTGATTTGCTGACATTGGCGCAAGCAGATGCTGATGTGCAGTTGTTTGCGTTTGCGGAAGTAGATGTCGCAGATATTGCCCGTGAGGTACATGATATCTTCTCGTACAATGCTGAGGAACGTGAGCAAAAGTTACAAATTGATGTGCCGGCGCACGCTGTCATCACTGGGGATGCCCAACGGTTACGCCAATTATTGGTGATTTTGACGGATAATGCGCAAAAGTATGCTGGTGAAGGTGTGATCGTCACTCTGCGTGTCGTGCAAAATGAGCGCCAAACACTGATTGCTGTTAGTGATACAGGCCAGGGTGTTTCTGATGAAGATAAGCGACACCTATTTGATCGTTTTTATCGTGTTGATAAGGCGCGTTCCCGTTCAACAGGCGGTCATGGGCTGGGCTTGGCAATCGCTAAATGGGTGACCGATGGGCATCATGGTACAATTGTGGTTGAGGATACAATTCCTCATGGTACAACCTTTAAAATCATATTGCCAAATAAACAAAAAGGAATCAAATAATGAAGCTATCAGTAGAATTAGAGCACGGGCTGTTACCTGATAAGTATGGTAAGTTTGCTGGTGAAGAGTATCGCGCATTTGATGTGCCAGTCGTAAATTTTCCAATTGAAATCACTGGCATTCCAGCCGGGACACAAACCCTTTCAGTGAGTCTTATTGATTATGATGCGGTACCGGTCGGTGGCTTTCCTTGGATTCATTGGTTAGCAGCTAATTTGCCGGTTGAAGATATCGCAGAAGACTTAGCACACGGATCGTTGACATATGTAAAAGGAACTAACTCATTTTGGAGCAAAGTAAAGGATAACCCAGCGTTAACGCAGGCGTACATTGGACCAATGCCACCCGATCAAACGCACAATTATACTTTGTCGGTGTTTGCGTTAGATGCTGAGTTAGACCTAGCGGATGGCTTTTTCTTGAACGAGCTGCGTAATGCGAGCGTGGGACATGTGTTAGACATTGCTTTACTTGATTTGCCATCACGGGCAAATTAGGCAAAGCTTGCCAATAAGGAGGGTAATGATGCGGAGTCCAGTAGGTTTGTTTTTTCGATGGATTGGCTATCTTGTCTTGACAATCATCGCGATTATCTTGGTTTTGCCGATTCTATTAAAAATTCTTGGTTTTGCACTTAAAGCAATTTTTGTCGCGGTCGGCGTCATTGCGATTATCATCTTGATCCTCGTTTTGATTCTTGCAATCACTGGGTTAGTTTGGTATCTTCGCAATCGTTCAAAGTGGCAAGATGCCCAAACGAAGGGGGAACCCTTTGAGTTTGGCGGCCGTAATTTTAAATTCCATGTGAATGGTCAAGATGTTTTTTATGATCAAGAGACAGGGCGTAAAGATATTACGCCAGATGATAAAAAATAATCACAAAGCATTTTAGTAGCTTGATGCAGGCAGCTGAAATGCTTTTTATGTGTCTATTTTTTGAAGGGCTGAGCATAGGAGAAATTCGTCCGGCGCGGTACAATGGAATAAGCAAAAAAGATTGACCACGTAAAGGAGTATCAAATGACGACGCCGTTAGAAGTATTGAAAAATGTATATGGCTATGATACTTTCCGTGAAGGACAAGCTGAAATTATCGACAGTGTGATGCAGGGCCAGCGAACCTTGGGAATTATGCCGACTGGTGGTGGGAAGAGTCTCACTTACCAAATTCCGGCGCAGCTCTTACCTGGTTTAACGATGGTAGTGTCTCCGTTAATTTCATTAATGCAAAATCAAGTAGATGAATTAGTCGCGGCGGGTGTGGCCGTGACCTATCTTAATAGTACATTGGCCTATGGCGAGCGCTTAGACCGGATGGATAGCTTGCGTCGTGGTGAGTATAAGTTATTTTATGTCGCACCAGAGGCGCTGGAAACTGAGGACATGCAGCACCTATTGACGACCTTGCCCATCAATTTGGTCGTGATCGATGAAGTCCATGTCATGTCGCAATGGGGACATGATTTCCGACCAAGTTATTTGAACATGTTACCTAAATTGGGCTACATTCAAAGTCAATTTGGCTTGGTTGCCTTAACAGCAACGGCCACCGAACGGGTTCGGCAAGATATTGAGCGCTTATTACATATCGAAAAAACGGTCCAAACGAGCGCGGCACGTGACAACTTAGCATTAAAAATTGAACATAATCTAGGTGCTGCTGAGAAAAAACGCTACGTTTTGGATTATGTACGTGACCATCCAGGTGATACGGGAATTATTTATGCGAATACCCGTAAAAACGTCGATGAATTAACGGAATATTTGGCAGCGCGGCAGGTTAAAGTTGCTGGTTATCACGCTGGTATGAGTGGGGTTGATCGTACGAATGCACAGCATGCATTCTTATTTGATGAAGTCGATGTCATTGTTGCGACTAACGCTTTTGGGATGGGGATTAACAAATCAAACGTGCGCTACGTGATCCATTTTGGGATGCCAGGTTCGATTGAAGCCTATTATCAAGAAATTGGCCGTGCGGGACGTGACGGCTTACCTTCGGAGGCCATCTTGCTATTTTCCGGTCAAGATATTGTGCTCCGTGCAATGTTTATTGGTAATAGTGATGGTGATGACACGTTTCAGCAACAAGAAAAACTCAAATTAGACGAAATGGTCAGCTATGCCTCAACATCGATGTGTTTACCCCGCTACATCTTGCACTATTTTGGTGAGGAAGTGCCCGATTGTGGCCACTGTTCAAATTGTTTAGATACACGCCCATTAATTGATATGACGGTACCAGCACAAAAGGTGTTAAGTAACGCTGTGCGCATGAAGCGATTACGTGGCGAGGCTTATTCAAAGTCAACCATGCAAAATGTGTTGCATGGTAACCAACCAGAAAAACAGGCTTGGTTACACTTTGATCAACTACCTACGTTTGGTTTAATGAAAGATATCCCTGCCAAACGCATCGGTGATTTTATCGATTCGTTGGTGGCAGATGGCTATCTAGTGATTAGTAATCCTGAATATCGTAGTTTGGATATTTCGCAGCGTGGTGCACAGGTGCTTAAAGGTGAGCTGACCGTGACCCAACGCGATAATATTTTGGCAAAACGGGTACCCGCTCATTCTACCAGTGCAGCAAAGCCGGTGGAGGGTCTGTCGGCTGGTGCGCAGGACTTGTTTGAGCATCTGCGGCAGTTAAGATTAGTCATCGCGCGTGAAAAGCAGATGGCTCCCTTTATCATCTTTTCTGATCGTACCTTGGTCGCATTGACGGAAGCAAAGCCACAGTCGCTGGTTGAAATGGGTCAGGTACCAGGTATTGGTGAAGCTAAGTTGGCACAGTATGGTGAACGCTTTTTAGCTGCTATTCAAGAATTTGCACAAAAGTAAGAAATGAGTCAGGGATGGCTCATTTTTCTTTGTAAAATTGAAAGCGTGATGTTTTTGGAGAAACTGCACGGACTGCGGTAAAATAAGTTATTGCATAAAAGTAAGGAGTTGAACGAATGGTACGAAAATTGTACGGTCTATTGGCAAATCCAGTTGCTCATTCCAAATCACCGGTGATGCAACAAGCGGCATTTGCGGCATTGTCATACGACGCAGTATATGTGCCATTTGATGTTCAACCCGAAATGTTTGCAACGGCGGTAGCGGGGTTGCGAGCGATAAATGTCGCGGGCTTCAATGTCTCGATGCCGTATAAACAACGGATCATGGCCTATTTAGATGAGGTGGATGAGGACGCGCAAACACTACAATCAGTTAATACGGTGGTGCACCAAAATGGCAAATGGCTGGGTTATTCCACCGATGGTTTGGGCTTTTGGCGTAGTTTACCTGCTGGTAAATATTCACGAGTGGTTATTTTAGGCGCTGGCGGGGCAGCCCGGGCCATTATCGCGACTGGTTTACAACAAGCAGGCGTTAGTGAGATCACCGTATTTAATCGAGTTTCAATGAATTTTACAGAGCACGCGACTGATTTACGACACTTGGCTGACATTGAACTGCAAGACCTCGCGGATGAGTCTAATTTAGCGAAAGCCCTGCAGCAAGCAGATTTACTAGTTAATACAACGAGTGTTGGGATGCGGGATGCGACTAGTCCACTCACACGCGAACAAATGGCCCTGTTGTCTGATCAGGCCACGGTGGTCGATATTATTTACCGTGATGCACCCACTACATTTTTAGAACTTGCTGGCCAGCGCCCAAAGCAAAATGGGTTGCCAATGCTTATCGCACAAGGTGCGGCTAGTTTTGAAATTTGGACTGGGATGCAACCAAATATTGCAGTGATGCAACGTGCCGTCAAGAAGGGATAACACATGATTTACATATTAAAAGATGAACTAGCCGCCCAAAAATTGGTGGCCACGCTGGCTGACCGCGTCAAGACAGTGGCACAAGTGAAGAATCGGGTTGCCATTGTGGAAAAAGAAGACGTTTTGACGGCTGACGAGCGCATTGACGTGATTGATACCGTGGTGGGTCACCATGGTGCCATTCGGGTGTCTCGTGAATTGCACCCAGAAAATACGGTTATTACCACTGCGCATAGTCATATCGGCGAAGGGTTGACGATTATGGCTGGACCAGATGCCATTGAATCGGAGGCTCATTTACGTGAAATCGGCACGGCCGTCCGCGACTTGGGCGCCACGATTTTGCGCGGTGGTTCATATAAGCCCCGGACATCACCCTACTCTTTCCAAGGGGTTGGCGAAGCTGGGCTGGCAATTCATCGCAAGGTTGCTGACGAACTCAACATGGATATGATGACTGAAGTTTTGGATACACGTGACGTTGCACTTGTCGGCCAATATACCGATATTTTCCAGGTAGGTGCCCGTAATATGCAAAATTTTGCACTTTTGAAGGCGTTAGGTCAGCAAGCCAAGCCCGTACTGTTGAAACGGGGGATGAGCGCCACATTGGATGAGTACCTATTTGCCGCAGAATATATCGCGGCCTTTGGTAATCCCAATATTATCCTGATGGAACGGGGTATCCGTGGATTTGACGCGAAATACACGCGGAATGTTTTCGATGTTGCGGCAGTACCGGTTTTGCAAAGCATGACGCATTTGCCAGTCTTGGTGGATTCATCGCATGCGGCGGGGAAGGCAAAGTTTGTTGAACCATTGGCATTAGCTGGTATTGCAGCTGGTGCGCAAGGTTATATGGTTGAATTGCATAATGAGCCAGCTAAGGCACTCGTGGATGGTGACCAAGCCCTCACGACAGTCCAATTTGCACAGTTAGTGCAACAAGCACAGGCGATTTACGATATCGTTGCGAGGTAACGATATGATTGATATTGAGGTGAAATTACCAGAAAAGACCTATCATATTCATCTGGCTAAGGGGTTGCGAGCACAGCTTGGTACTAGCATCAGTCGTGTTTGGCACCCACGCCAGATTGCCTTGATTTCAGATGACCATGTTGCGCCATTGTATATGGCTGAGCTACATGCACAACTGCTCGCGGCTGGGTTTACGGTGCTGGATATCGTCGTGCCTGCTGGTGAGACGTCTAAGTCGTTAACCACGCTGGAGCAGATTATTACGCGGCTAGCGGCGGCAGGTATGACGCGCCAGGATGGTGTCATTGCCTTAGGTGGTGGGGTCGTTGGGGATCTGGCTGGGTTAGTGGCTAGTTTATATATGAGAGGGATCGCATTGATCCAAATTCCAACCTCCTTGACGGCCCAAGTGGATGCCAGTGTTGGCGGCAAGACGGCCGTTAACCTGCAAACGGTTAAAAATATCATCGGTACGTTTAAACAACCCGACTTGGTCTTGATTGATCCTGATTTTCTAACAACCTTATCACAGCGTGATCTAGTTGAAGGTTATGCAGAAGTCATCAAAACAAGTATTTTAGCAGACACAACCTTCTTTGCGTTAACTGGCAAAATCACCAGCCCCGCTGATATTTTAGGACACGCTGAGGAGCTGATTGAGCGTTCAATACGCTACAAGGCGACAGTGGTCATGCAGGATGAACATGAAGGTGGGTTGCGCAAGGTGCTTAACTTTGGGCATACAATTGGCCATGCCGTTGAACTTGAGGCGCACGGGGCACTACGCCACGGTGAGGCCGTGGCTATCGGCATGGTGACAATTTCGCGCGTGTTTGTCCGGCATCAACAAATGCCGGTTGCATTATTTGAGGCATTGTTAAAGCGGATTGAACAAATTGGCTTACCAACTAGCACCGATTTGGTGGCTGCGCCTGACTTTATGGCACATTTGCAAAATGATAAAAAGAACCAGCAGGGTACGTTAAATTTGATTGGTGTGGCCGCAGTGGGCCAGCCATTTATTTATCCGGTGCCATTTGTAAAACTAACAGATTTTTTGGGAGACATATAATGCGATATACAACGGCTGGCGAAAGTCATGGGCCAGAAGAAATTGCGATTATCGAAGGCATACCCGCAGGCCTGCATATTACTGAGGAAGATATTAATGTTCAGTTAGCTCGACGTCAACATGCATATGGTCGTGGCGGTCGGCAATTAATTGAAACGGACACAGTCACTTTTCTAAGTGGGGTACGTCATGAGGTGACATTGGGCTCACCAATCACATTGAACGTGCATAATGATGATCATAATCATTGGGCAGCAATTATGGCGCCGAATACACCGGCAACTCACGAGAATTCTGCCCGTAAAGTTATGCGACCACGGCCAGGCCATGCTGACTTAGTTGGTGGGATGAAATATCGGCACCAAGCGGACTTACGCAATGTTTTGGAGCGTTCAAGTGCGCGGGAAACGGTGATGCGAGTGGCAGTTGGTGCAGTTGCGAAGAAATTATTAGCCGAAATTGGGGTTGATGTGCATGGGTTTGTGCTAAACGTCGGCCCTGCTAAAGGGGATGCCAGTCAAATTGCACAATATAAGTCATTGGCAGAGTTGCGCGCCGTGACGGAAAGCTTTCCGACGCGGGCCCTTGATGCCGAAACGGATGCCAAAATTCGTGAAGTGATCGATCAAACTAAGCTTAATCGTGATACCGTTGGCGGGACCGTTGAAGTCATCGCTGTCGGGGTACCAGTTGGTCTGGGTTCGTATGTCTCAGCTGATGAAAAATTAGACGCTAAAATTGCCCGTGCGATTGTTGGCATTAATGCCTTTAAAGGTGTTGAATTTGGTGGCGGGTTTGAAAACAAAGATAAATTCGGTAGTGAAATTATCGATGAGATTTTTTGGGATGAAGCGCGGGGCTTTTATCGTGGTTCCGATAATATGGGTGGTTTTGAAGGTGGTATGACGACTGGTGAAGCCGTGATCGTCAAGGGTGTCGTCAAGCCAATTCCGACATTATATCAACCCATGCAGAGTGTTGATATTGATACCCACGAGAATCATCGTGCCAGCACAGAACGTTCAGATACGACCGCTGTGACAGCGGCGGCGGTAATTGCTGAGGCTATGGTGGCGATTGAGTTAGCAAAGGCCGTTTTGGATAAGTTTGACGCGGATAGCTTGGATCGCATGAAAGAACAGGTCGCCGCTTATCGCGATGAAATATTACGTTTTTAGTTAGGATGCAGGCA